>QKIM01000368.1 GCA_003249585.1 Deltaproteobacteria bacterium | reverse complement strand
CCCAGAGCAGGGACCACAGTCCGCCCAGAGCCCCCGCCGTTCCCGTAAGTCCGAGTCGCATGACCTCGCCGAGGTGCGCCTTCAGGTGGGTCACGAGGAGGACCCCTGTGATCGCGAAGGCGAGGATCCCCATGAGCAGATCCACGAGCCGGGCCGCAGAAAAGATCCGCTTGAATCCCTGGACCATGGAGATTCTGGAGAGCTTCGGGGCCAGGGGGTGGAGGGTGAACCGAAAACCGGCCTGGACGAATCCAGCCACGAGCAGAGCCGCGAAGAGACCTGCTCCCAGCGGTAGAAAGGCGCTCAACAGCGCGTCAAACGAATACCTCAGCGCAGCCTCGGGCCCGAGGTTCCCACTCCACATCACCCGCGCCGCGCGACGCAGCGTTGCAGCCATGATCCCCAGAGAGCCGCTCAGGAGCAGCCCGAAGACCGCGAGCTGCAGCGCGGCGCCGACCTTGGCGCTGTACGCCACCCGTCCCTCTTCGCGGGCCTTTCGCTGTCGCTTCTCTGTGGGGGCTTCCGTAGGTTCGCCACCGGGTCTGTCCGTCATACCGTCTCCTGGAGGCGTCTCTCCGCCTCGCTACCGGTATCGTCCCGGGGAACACCCCGTTGCGCACTTTTTTCGGGCGGGTTATCGGACGATGAATTCGGCGTCGAGGGAGAAGTATTCGGGCACGAGTCTCAAAAACTGCCCGACGATGGTCGTGCTCGAGCCGGTGTCGCCCATGTCCGTGATGTACACCGAGCCATCGGTGGCCAGTCCAAGGAAGGAGGGCAGTCTCGCGCCGACATCACCGTAATACTTGGAGAACCCACCATACAACTCAAATCGGAGCTCGTACCGGAAGGGAATGGGGGTGCCCTCGGTGTAGGTCATTTCGAAGTCGAAATAGGGCGTCTGGACACGCCCCTGCCCAAGCGGGATCCGATAGTCGAAGCGGCCGGTGTCCACGCACATGCCCGTGGCGTCGGCCACGAGGGGGGTCTGATAGTCGTTGACCTCGCCATCCATGAGGAAGCTGTTGTCCACCCTGAGCTCATAGGTCGTCAACCCCGCGAGACACCATTCCCCGCCATCACTGCGGGGTGACGGGGCGGCCACGCAGATGCCGTCGTCACCGCAGAGGCCACCCTGCTCCACGCCCAGCGCGTAGCACTCGGCGTCCTCGGTGCAGGACACCCCCGCCCCCGTGGCGTCCAGGGTGGCGAAGAGGGGCAGATAGGCCAGGGACAACCGCTCATTGGCGACATCGGTGACCAGGAACTCCCTGTCTGTTGCGAGGAACCGCGCACAGGCGGAGACATACTCCGACACACTGCCCTCGGGGAAGCACAGCCCATTGGACTCAAAGGTCTGGATGGGCGTGCGCCCACACTCGTACCCCTCCTGACAGTCGGCGTCGTCGTAACATCCCGTGACACGGACCACGTCCCCGGGCCGCGCGCCGACGCTGCAGAAGGAGGCGCCAACGTCGTCCAGGAAGAAGCCCGTCCGGTCATCGTTCTCGGAGAACTGGCCCGAGGTCGAGGCCGACTCGGGGATGCTCCCCTCCCAGGTGAAGGACCAGGTCTCCGTGCGGGCCATGTAGCCCTCGATGTCGAAAAGGGTGGTGGCGTCGGTGAGGGTGATGTCGGGCTCTCCCTCGGCATAGTAATGGAGCCCGCCATCACGCAGGTA
Organism: Deltaproteobacteria bacterium; assembly: GCA_003249585.1. Lineage (GTDB taxonomy): Bacteria > Myxococcota_A > Polyangia > HGW-17 > HGW-17 > SZUA-580. Next base: position 2,394 of record QKIM01000368.1, on the reverse strand, counting down.
GCTCACCACGTCACCCATCCGGGGGCGACCTTCGAAGGTGTAGGAGCCGCTGATGTCCGTCCCGTTCCTGAAATGGTGGGCCAGCACCTCCTCGGGGTAGACCGGCCCCGTCCCGTACCGGTAGTCGTAGATCCCCTCCTCGAACTCCTCGTCAACATTCACCAGAAAGACGAGGCCGTCCATGGTGAGCAGGATGGCGAAGGTGCCCAGGAAGGAGGACTTCTCGTAGGGATCGTGGTCCGACTCGGGAGCGAGGAGCGTGAAGAACGCCACATCCACCACCTTGCGGTGGTCAGTGACCTCCATGCCTGGTCCCTTGGCGCGGAACATGCGGTCGTACGATCCGTTGGGCACACAGCCCCGCAGGTCGTCGGTCACGTCGAGGATGGGAAGGGTGCGGCCGTCGGCGTTGGTGTCGCACTCCGTCTGATCGTCGAGACGAACGACCCGGACAGCGCCGTGCATGGTGACACCATACAGGAACCTGCCCCAACGGGTGTCGGGACTGATGCGGAGCCGCCGCCAGCCTCCGGTGCCGCTCTCCACAGGCACGGACGTGAACACGGGCGTCCCGTCGAGGGTGAGCCTCAGCAGAGTGTCGTCGTCGAGGGAGGAGCTCTGGAACCCGATGTAGAGGTCGTCGCCGTTCAGAGCCAGCATGGCGGGCCACCGGACAGGGGGATCCACGTCGGAGGTAGGAGCGCTGCCCTCGAGCCCAGGGACCTCCTCGGGGCACAGGGGGTCGAGTCCGGTGTTGAGCATGAGCTCCGTCCCGTCGCTCACGGTCCAGGAGTCGAGGAGGGTCCCGTCCCGGGAGATCCTGGCCACCATGCCGCACCGCGGGAAGACGGCATAGACCGAGTCCGTTCCCTCATGGTAAGCGAGCTCGGTGGGGTTCACGGGGAGGATGCCCGAGGCCGTCATGACGGGGCTCTGGAAGACGGGCTCGGCCTGCCCGACGCCCCGAACTCTCCCAAGAATATTATTGACATCTATACGATAGAGGGTCGCCGGCTCGCGGCCGATGGCGAAGACGGTGCCCGAGGCCTCGTCCATTGCGAGGGATTCCACGCCAAACCCCAAGGGGAGGTGGTTGTACCCGGTGATGGCGTCATCGAGATCCACGACGGTCTTCTCGTCGAGGTCCACCAGGGCCAGCTCTCCACGGGAGCTCGAGAGGACCAGGGCGAAGTGCTCGGCGTTGTCCTCGTCGATGAGGCAGTCATGGGCCGAGGCGTAATTGAGAGTGCCCTCGCTGTCCTCCATCGCACAGAAGAAGACGGCGGTCTTGGGGCGCTCCAGGAGACGGTCTGGGCGCTCGGTCTGGTCCTCGTCGCAGGCGGTGAGGACGACAAAGGCGAGAGCCGGCAGCAGGACTCGGGAAACGACGCGGAAAAACATGGAGTGCATCTATCTTTACCTTCAGGGAGTCGGGCTCCCCTGGACTCAGTTGATGGAGGTGGGCGTGCCCAGCCTCCCGACACGACGGAAGGAGCTTCCGTCGAAGGCGATGAACCCTATGGTGCTCTCGCCGAAGTTCAGCGTGACCAGTCCCCGGTACCTAGGAGAGTCCACGATGAGGAAGTCATGGGGGCCCGCCCCCGTGGCAACACGCTGGATGATGGCCCCTGAAGCGGCGTCGACGATGATCATCTCCCCTTCGGGGTAGCTCACGACGAACACCAGCTCGCGACCTCCAAAACCGTTATAGGTCTTGACGATGGAGGGCTTGGTGGGGAGCTCCGTGGTGGTGACGACCTCCAGGGCGGGACGGCCGGTCTCGTCGACGGTCGTGTCGAGGGTGTAGAGCATGGCCGGCGTGCGCACCGCCGCAAAGAGGCGGCTCTTGTCTGCGGAGAAGGCCATCCCGCGGATCTCGCTCCCCACCTCCATGGGACCGTAGGGCGCCTGATAGAAATAGAACCCGTCGGGCACGAGGAGGTGAGTGAGGTCGTCATCGGAGTAGCGCACGTTGAAGCGCTGGATCTCCGGCGCGAGCGCGTTGGAGATATACACCTCCTCGCCATCGGCGAAGGGCGTGACGACATCGAAGGTCCCCGAGCCCGAGCTGGCGGGGGTAAACTGGTCCACGAGGATGTTGTTCACAAAGAGGGGATCCGCCGTGACGTCGACCATGGTGACGCCACCCTCGCTGAGGTGGGTGGCGATGATGTAATCATAGACACCGTTCACCTCGTGGGTCCTGGAGAAGGAGAGGAGGCGGAAGGGATCGGAGAGGAGCCCCTCGTCGGTCGTGATGCGGTGGTTCCCCTTGCAGTCCGAGGGAAAGCTCCCGTCACAGCCCTCACCGCAGTCCAGACAGGTCACGGCGCCGCCGGCACCCTTGACGTCTACCCAGGTGAGAGACGGATCGCCGCGTACGGCGACCATGAG
>QKIM01000616.1 GCA_003249585.1 Deltaproteobacteria bacterium | reverse complement strand
AAGATGTCGGACTCTTCGATGACGGCGTTCTGGCCACCGGCCATGGAGACAGCGGGTGTTCTCGGCGGTGTGCGTGGCGCAACGAAACGCTGCCCGGCAGCGCTCACGGGGAAGATCTGGTGCTCCAGATGGTCGGCGCAGCACTGCCTTTCGGCGAAGTGGTTCCAGGTGGGGACGTCCGACGCTTCCGAGCCCGTGAACACCGCGATGGGCTTGTCGGCGCGAACCTGGGTAGCCGTGAAGTCAGCCAGAAACTCGTTGGTTTCGAGGTTGAGGACGTCGAAGGCGTCCAGATCGAAGTGCAGGGTCTCCCCTTTCTGGGCGGCAGGGATACGATCCCCGTCGCCGATGATGTTCGTCGAGAGGGTGATCTCCACGTCGGTTCCAGGCTGGGTCGCCACGACCGTGAGGAAGGCCCGGAGGTGCTCCCCGAAATCATTGGCGGCGTTGTCGGTCTCGGCGATGGTCTGTGGCCAGGAGAGGACCAGATAGTTCGTGTCCAGAGCCCCCTGGGGGAAGAGGACGCTGGCATCGTTGGAGAAGACGTCGACGTTCTCCAGTGGGTTGAACTGGTAGGCTGCGATGGGGGCGGAGGAGACGATGTGGTACGCCTTGGAGGAGATGGCGCTGTGGGTCCCCGTGTTGAAGGTGCCCGGGAGGGAGCCGTCCACTTCGGCGGCGGGGAGGTTGAGCACCCTGAGCCCTTCCGGGGGGACGTCTATCTCCATGAGCGTGATGACCTCCCGGGGCCAGCCGGGCTCGGTGAGGTTCTGTTCCACCCGGACATGAGCCGTCACGAAGCCTGGGTTTGACACGACCACGGCGAATTGCTGGGCTGCTGCGCTGCCCGAGGAGACCACGGCATTGTCCAGGTCCACCGCCCAGTACTCGCAGCCCAGGTAGCTGCGGTTCTCCTCGGCGTCACGGCACGCGTCGATGCAGGCGCCGTTGGAGCAGACGTAGCCCTGCTCTGCGTCGCACTGGTGGATCTCTTCATGGGCCCAGCCGTCGTCGAGGCACAGGGAGACGCTCTGCTCCCGGCAGAAGAGATTGCCTGGGGTGCATGTGCGGCACCCCATCCCCGTGACACAGGTCAGGCTCCTGTTCGTGCAGTAGTCGTATTCATACTGCCCTTTGGCGTCGGTACAGGTGGCCGCGACCCCTTCCATACAGTAGATGCGTCCCACCTCGCACTCACCGGCTCGCTCCTCGGTGCTGCAGGCTGTGATGATGGTCAGAATGGCGAGGAGGAGGATGAAGCGTCTGGTCATGGGTTCAGAAGGAGAAGGGGGCGCCGTCGGCGGCATTGGCGTCCCAATAGGTTTTGGACAGGTACCGATAGGTGAAGTTGTCGAACTCCAGATGGGGGACGGAGATGGACTGTACATGCCAGTACAGTCCACCCGCGGGTCGGTGCGGGACGCCGTCGATGCTGTCCAGGTCGGGGAGGATGAAGGAGCTCAACTCCCCATGGAGGTAGAGGGTCCAGTAGCTGTCTCCTCCGGGGAAGGTGTTGATCTTCACCTTGACGAAGGTCGGCACCACCAGGGGGCTCGGGGTGAAACTGAACCGGTTGTTCTCCGGCGGGCCCCCCACGGGGGAGATGGGTGTGGGGATCTCCACGAAACGATCTACGGTGATGGGGATCGCCTCAACCTCGTTGAGATAGACCTGGGAGAAGGGATAGGCGCCCATGTTGTGTGCTTCGCTGTAAAGCGCGTAGGTCGCGTCGGAGAGCTCCCCGGTGAGGTCCATCTGATTCTCGAAGATGAGGACCCCGGTTGCGGTGCTGGTGACGATGGAGTCAGCCCGGAGGATGTAGCCGTCGGCGCCAAGATTCAGGATGAGCTTGGTCTTGTACTCCACCGGGCCCTCCACGGGATCCAGGGGTGGCGGATTGACCAGATTGACGGCCACGGACCGCTCCATCCTGTCATGGATCTTGATGCGTGCCTCTCGCACTTCGCCGGGACCGATGACCAGGTGTCGTACCACGCCGAAGGCTTCGGGGATGAAGGTCTTGCCGTCCAGGGACTGGTATCCGGCGAGGGCATAGATGGCGAAGGCACCTGGCCACAGGGTGAGGTGGAAGGGGTATCCGAACCCCTCAATGCACGAGGAGCTTTCTGTGAGCGTGTACACCTCCGGGGCGAAGGTGTCGTAATAACTGAGGGACTGGTAGATCTTCGTGACCCGTTCATAGCCTGTGGGGACAGGGTCGGGAACCTGGACTTTCCAGTTGCAGGTGTAGATGAATTCCGCGTCTTCAAAGACGACCGAGCCCGCCACCTGGGCATAGACGTTGTCGGGTACGCCGGGGATGCCGCCTGTTGAGGAGGAGGGCGGGACCAGGGGCGTGAGGAAGAGGGTGACCTCCGAGGAGTCGAACCCCACAATCGACACAATCTCGTACTCATCGTCAGCTACGGTGAGCATCTGTCGTCCCCGCAGGTCGGCGGAGGAGAAGGTCACCTGGCCGTTGGGATCGGTGTGCCCCTGGAAGGGGGAGTTGGCGTCGGCGCCCAGGAGGACGTAGGCTCCCTCGACGGGGGTGCGGCCGTACGAGTCCAGGACGGTCACCGTCACGCTCCCGTCGATGGGGGTCCCTCCCAGCCCGCCGTAGGCTGGATCCGTGGTGTCATAGAACTCGAAGGCCCTGAGCGTGGTCAGCGCGGTCCCATCGGTCTTCTCGAGGGTGAAGGTCACCTCTCCGGGCGCGTGGGGCGGGGTGGTGGCGACGATGAGTCCCGGGGAGACCAAAGTGAAGTCCGTGACTTCTGTGTCTCCCAGATAAATCCGGTCGCCTTCGGAGAACTCCAGAAGAGGGGAGGAGATCCGCACGAAGGTGCCGCCGGACATGGAGCCCGAGGCTGGGTCCAGGGAGAACTGGTCGTACGTGTAGCCGTCGATCAGGTGGGTCTGTGTGCCGTCGTTGCGCTGGGCCGTGACCTGGGCGGGGCCCACGACTCCGGCGGGGACGGTGACCATCATGCGGTTGGGGGCGATATAGATGGTCTGGCTCGGGTCGGCCCAGATGCCGTCGAAGAAGATGCGGGTATACTCGTCGAAGCCGAAGCCACGGATGGTGACCTGGCCGCCGCCTGTCACGGGACCGTGATCGGGATCAACCAGCGTGACACGGAAGGAGGAATCCACGCCCCCATCGGGCTGGTTGTTGGTGCTTGTGTTGTTGCCCGAGTTCCAGCCCGTGTTGTCCCCCGAGTCGTCGCAGGCGACAAAAAATGCGGACAGGACGAGGAACAGGGCAGAGATGATTGTGAACCGGTGCATGGCGAACTCCCCTCCGGTTCCCTTTGGGGTGGAGGTAAGATCATTATATCCGAAATCAGCCCCCTGGCTACCATCGAGTATAAAAATCTCCCGATCTGGGGGTTCAGATCACTCTTTGAGTCCCATGAGACGCTTGGCCTTCTCGTGGAGGTTCCGGGCCGCGCCGCCCCCGCCGTGTTCCAGGGATCGGCCGGCGAGGATGTATGCCTTGGGGTATTCACCGCGCTTGAAGGCACGGTTCGCCTGGGAGAGAAAGCGTCGTCCACGTGAGGTTGCGCGTCGTCGTCGGGGAACGGGTTTCTTCGCGGGCGTCATCCGCTTCACGGGCTCAACCGCCGCGGGGATCTGCGCCGTGACGGGGGCCTGAGGAGGAGTGACGGCGAAGACGGCCGGAATGGGGGCCGGGGTCTGCGCGAAGGAGGTGAACCCCACATCGTCCTTGCCCACCTGGAGCAGGCCGAGAACGAAGACCACGACCCCGGTGAGGGCCAGTCCCAGGGGCATCCAGGTGCCTGACTCTCCACCCTTGTAGCGGCGTGCTATGCTCGCGCTCTGGTGAATGGGCGCCGCCTGCGCCGGGACCATGTGAATGACCGAGGAGATGGGGTTGCGGAAGCGTTGCACCGCCTCCTCGAGCCGATCGGCCACGAAGGCCAGGGAAGAAGGACGCCGGCGAGGATCCTGCGCCAGGCAGGCCTCCACCAGGTTCTTGAGATCCATGGGGAGGTCGGGGCGAAGGGTGCCGATGGGTTTGCGTTTTCCCTTGATCTTGTTCTGGATGATGGTCTCC
>QKIM01000307.1 GCA_003249585.1 Deltaproteobacteria bacterium | reverse complement strand
ATATATTTCGGGACCTTGTAGTGCGTAATATTCTCCTTGCACCAACTGCGGAGGTCCTCCTCGGTGAGGGTCCCCTCCTTGTCCGGATACAGCACGACCCAGGCCTTGATCACCTCACCGGCCTCGCCGTCGGGAAGCCCGGCCACCGCGATCTCTTGAACCGCCTCGTGACGTCCGACCAGATTCTCGACATCCTTGGGAAACACGGAGTAGCCCTTGAACTTGATGAGCTCCTTTTTACGGTCGAGGATGGTCACCTGACCCTTGGCGTTCATGAAGCCGATGTCACCGGTGAGCAGCCACCGCTTGCCATCCCGCTCCACGATGTGCGCGGCAGTCTCGGAGTCGTTGTCCAGGTAGGCCTTCATCACCTGGGGACCAGCCACAGCGAGCTCACCGATGTGGTCCCTGTCCTCGGGACCCGCTCCGATCCCCAGGACCTTCGTGGCGTCCTCCTTGTCCACAATGGCCATCTCGGTCCCGGTGAGGGGGAGGCCGATGGAGTTGGCCTTGCGCTGCTCGTCGCTGCACCAGATGGGATTCACGCAGCACACGGGAGAGGCCTCCGTGAGCCCGTACCCCTCGATGAGGATGGATCCCGTGGCCTGCTCATAGCGCTCCTGAACGCTGGAGTGCAGCGGACCCGCCCCTGAGACGGCGAGGAGCAGTTTGTCCGAGATATCAAAATTCTTGAGCTGTGGAAAATCAGCGAAGCGTTGGAAGAGCACCTCGGCTCCGATGAAGATGCCTTTCTCACGGGGCGTCTCCTTGGCAACGGCGGCGGCCAGCTCATCCATCTTCGGAGGGCGGGGGAAGAGATATATCCACCCCCCGAAGAGCGGAGTCATGTTCAGGATGGTCGTCATCCCGAAGGAATGGAAGAAGGGCAGGATACCGAGACTCATGATCCCGGTCTGGGCCGCATAGAACCATGTCCTGCACTGCAGCGCGTTGGAGTAGAGGTTGAAGTGGGTGAGGACGGCAGCCTTGGGGATGCCCGTCGTCCCTCCGGTCATGATGAAGGTAGCGGCGTCCTCTCTGGGTTCCATGGCGACCGTGGGCAACGCGGGTTTGGTCTTCAGCAGATCGGCGAAGGCGAGGGCCTCGTAGGGCAACGGCGCGAAGGGCACCTTCTTGAGAAGTCGGCCGAGTCTGCGTTTGTGCCAGGGGAGAAAGTCAGCGATGTTGGTCCCGACGAGGAGCTTGAGGTCCATCTCGGCAACAATGGGAGCAATCTTCTCCTCATAGAGAACATCAAGAAAGATCATGTATTTGGCATGAACAGTCTCGAGCTGGTGTTTCACCTCGAGGGGCTTGTACGTGGGGTTGACTCCCGAGACGATGGCGCCGAGCCTGAGGACGGCGTAATAGGAGATCATGTACTGAAAGCTGTTGGGAAGCAGCAGGGCGACCGTCTCCCCTTTCTTCACCCCGAGCTGGTGCAGCGCAGTGGCGAAGGCGTCGATGTGCCGATCGAGCTCGGCGTAGGTCATGGAGGTGCCGAGGAAAAACGCCGCACGCCGTGCGGGCCAACGCTTCGCCGCATCTCGTATGATGGAATCGACGGTCTTTTCAGGATAATCTATGAATTTGGGGACTTCCTCCGGCCACCCGCTTTCGGTGGAGAACCAGGGACTCTCCTCAGGAACCTTGAATGATTCACGCATCTGCTGCCTCGTTCATGTCTCGGCACCCCTTCGGGTACCAGAGGTTAGTCGAACATCTCCCCACCGAATTCCTCCAGGAGCTTGTCGTCGTATTTGTCGGCCAGTTTTCCCACCCGGAGGATCATCTCCAGGAGCTCGGTCCGGCTGAGATCGTTGGTGGTACGGTCTGACTTGAGCACCACATTGGAGTCCTTCACCGCGAAGGCGGCATTGCACAGCTCTGGGGAGGAGTTGAGCTGGAGGAGCTTCAAATAGAGTCCGGGGTTCGCCTCGCCGGTGATCTTTATTATGGGGGAGAAGACCTGAATGTAGTTGGTCGATGGGACCCGGTTGAGCACCGTGTATACCGTGGCGCTCCCACGGGTCAGGCCCCACATGGCGATGTCGTGCCCCATGTTGCCGATCCGGTTCTGGGTAGGATCCAGCTCGAGATCGTTGCGAATGATCTCCTCAACCATGTCAATGCACTGTTCAAAGGTGAGACCTGTGTTGCTCATTATCGTCCTCCAGTTCCCGCGCCCCGACGGGGAACGGCATCATTGGCCGGATGGAAAACACGCCGGACATCTCTCCACCCCGGAACCGAGCCAGAGCCCGCAGGATTCACACTCCCGGCCCTTGGCCTGGTTGGCCCGAAACTCCTCCAGCAGCCCAAGGGCCTTCTCTTCGAGTCCTTTCGGGACCCAGAGAACACCAAGACCGAGATTGGCGGAGAAGCTCTTGAGGAGGATATCGTCCGCCTGAACGACCTTCCACGGGATGCCTTCGATCTCCAGAATCTCCACGACCTGTTCCATCTCAAAGATGGAATCCAGAGTCATCACCGGAAGGAGCTCGGTATCTGGAGGGCAATGCTCATAGGTGGTCATGGTTCAAGAACAAGAAACCTTCCCGCAACCCGCAGGGCGTTTTCAGGTTTTTCAGGTAGACGATGATAACCGAAACGCTCGGGAGGTATCAATATATTTCTGTCAAATCAATGATTTTTTCAGACCGCTGTGACACAGCGCATCAAAGGGGATCAATGCACCCCGCTGAAGAGCCGAGACCAGCGCATCCCCTCGGGGCCCCGGGAGAGCCAGATAAATTCAGCGCGGCCCTTGATATTGTTCAGGGGGATACAGGGCGCCGGCACCCCGTTCTTGGAGAGGAAGCGGCTGTCTTCACTGTTGTCGCGGTTGTCTCCCATGACGAAGACACACCCTTCGGGGACGACCCAGGACGTCGGGTATCCCATGGGAGCCCCGCGCCGAAGCTGGTCATAGAGGACCCGGTAGGTCTTGCCGTCGAGCCGCTCTTCATAGAGTTCACAGGGTTTTCCCGGATGCCAATCCTCCCCGAGCTTCTCGTTGCGGTCCATGTAGGAGCAGGGTTCCTTCAGTTTCGTGCGGCTCACCGCCGCCCACTCCCCCTTGCCACCCCGCCTGAGATAGAGCTGGTTGTGATCGTAGTCGAACTTTACATGGTCGCCGGGGAGGGCCACCACCCGCTTGATCCAGTCTTCGGAGTTGGTGAGGGGCTCAATGAAGACCACTATGTCCCCCCGCTCGGGGAGGGACCAGGAGGCGAAATGCCGTGGAGGATGCTGGGTAAAAGGAATCCGCAGCCCGTATACGAACTTGTTCACATAGATATAGTCCCCCACCTGGAGGGTCGGGATCATGGAACCCGAGGGGATCCTGAAGGGCTCGAAGGCGAAGGCCCTGAGAAAGAGGGCGACGCTGGCGGCGATGAGGAAGGAGGTGACATAGCCCCAGATTTTGGACCGCCTGCGCTCATTGAAGGGGGGTGATTGCAGCTGGTCTGCCATCTTCTTCGCAAGGGGGCGGACGTCCCCTTTTTCGGCACGGATGTCCAGATACTCCTGAATGGAGGCGTCGATGTCCGTGGTCTCCTCGGGGGAGAAGAGGGGTCTTCCTCCGGAGCCGAAACCTGGAATATGTTTAAATATCCTATATTTGATTTTTGCCTGCTCGGCCTCGCTCCGGGCACCGAACCGCCGCTTCAGATAGCGAAGCTCTCCGAGAAGCTCCCTGGTCTCCCCCACGTATCGTCGTCTCTTCCAAAAAGAGAGTCCTTCCCAAGGTGTCTTCTCCCGCCTCCCCGCCGCATCCTGGGCTCCCGTCACGACGCCCTTGGCGCGACCATGCTTCCTGTTTTTGCGTGCCAAAACTCTCCTCCCTTCTCAGGGCGCCAACTGTGGAACATCGTCTCCTTCTTTTCAATCAAAAACGTACCCCGTCAGGATCCCTACCCCGCGGGGGCACGGGCGGCATCACGCCGACGGAGGAGGGCGAGACCGACCATGGAGACGAAGATGATCACAATGCCCACCGACTCGGGCAGCGAAGGCAGCTCGCCGAAGGCCACCTTGCCCAGGAGGATCGCCCAGAAAATGGCGACAAAGGAGTACCCCGCCACCGAGGATGCCTCCTCGAGCTTGTAGGCATGCGTCATGAGAAACTGGGCAACGGTGGTCAGTATTCCCACGAGCACCATCTCCAGCACCACCAGGGGCGTCGGGGTGATCCAACCGGCGATCATGAAGGGGGCGCAGATGATCATGGCGGCCAGACACAACGCGTTGATGATCGCCCCGGGCTCTTCCCGTCCCGTGAGGGAACGGATTGTCAGATAGGCCAGGGAGGCGAAGAGTCCAGAAAACAGCCCCGCGAGAGACCCCATGGAGAAAAAGCCACGGTCGGGACGGAAGATGATCATCACCCCGAAGAGGGCGAGAATGACGAGCCCCAGCTTGCGCCCAGTGACCCGCTCTCCCAGAAGAGGCACGGCCAGCACCGTGGTAAACAGAGGGTGCGTAAAGTGCAGTGACGAGGCGTTGGCCATGGATGTTTTCTGAAAAGCAAGAAAATACAGTACCATAGCTATGGCACCGAGGGCCCCACGGAGTGCGAGTCGGAGCCTGTTTTGCCGCGTACCCAGAAGAGGTTTTTTCCGGGAAATGAGGAGTGTCGAGAGGATGATCCATCCCACCAACCCACGCATGAAGGCCGCCTCCCAGAATCCCACGGTCTGTGTCACTCGCTTGACGAAGACATAGGAGATGCTGAACACCAGCGAGGAGAGGATCATGAGGAGCGCGCCACGGGACATGGTTCACCGACCTGCGGATCGGCCCAGGGTCCTCACGTCGGACAGGGCTCGGGGAAAATTCGACCGCACTCCAGACGGTGTACAGCAATTGCGCTTGAAATGGGAGTGGGTTATCACCTATTTTGAATCCATGACCGAGACCCTCCTCCAACGCCTCCAAAAATTCTCCGCCCGGGCAAAGATCCTGCACATCCTGTTGATCCTCTTTCCTACCATCCTCACCTCCACGGTCGGGATCGTCACCCTGGCACTTTACGAGGGGTTTAAGGACGTCATCTTCGGAGTCCTCACCATCGTCTTCGCCGTGGCCGTACTGACAGGCGCCATCATCACCCTCTTCATCAACAACCGCACGGCGCAGCTGGCGCGCCGACAGTCGGCCTTCCTCGCCAACGTGAGCCACGAGCTTCGCTCCCCCCTCACCATCATTAAGCTCCATGCCCAGACACTCTCGGACGAGCGGTTCAAGGAGAATCACGAGATGTGCGTCAACTACATCATCGACGCGGCGAACCACCTCGATGATCTCATCGGTCAGATCCTCCACTGGAAGCGCATCACCTCGGGGAGGGAGATCATAGATCCGATGCCTGAGGAGGCCAACTCCCCCATCGAAGAAGCCATCGACAAGTTCCTCTCCATCCGCCACGATCTCCCACAGGGAGCCCTCGACGTGCGGCTCATGGAGAACCCTCCGGTGCTCTCTCTTGATCGGAAGGCGCTCTCGCGGGCCATCTACAACCTCCTGGACAATGCATACAAATACACAAGCGAAAACAAAAACATTCAAATCTCCTCCTCCATCGTCCCCTTCGGACCGAAGGACAAGGACCATTTCACGGTGGCGGTGAAGGACAACGGGATCGGCATGGACGCCCACACCCAGAATTTGATCTTCAACGAGTTCTTCAGGGCCTCCGACAAAACCAGGGGAGCCGCCGGCATCGGCCTCGGCCTCGGGATCGTGAAGTCCATCACCGAAGCCCACGGAGGCGACGTGGAGGTGGTCAGTTCCCTCGGTCACGGCTCTACCTTCTCCATCCACATCCCTGTGGGTGAGCCTCCCAGGTCCGGTGACCGTTCCTCCTGAGGGCGGGCAATCGGTTCTTGCATAAAACCCCTGCATGAAATAGAAGGAGGGGGCCTTCAGGACGGACACCGCACGCTGCGGTGCTCGACGGTGGTGGCTCCCACGAGGTATGCATGCCCCAAAAAGAAAAAAAGATCCTGCTGGTGGAGGATGATCCCGCCCTTCTGGCCGGGCTGCTTCTCAACCTCCAGATGGAAAACTACCGGGTCACCGCCTCCCCCCAGGGCAAGCTGGCTCTGGCCCAGATGGAGAAGGAGAGCTTCGATCTGGTCATCCTCGATCTCATGCTCCCCGACATTGGAGGCATGAAGATCCTCAAGACCATGCGGGACAACGGGAACGGCACGCCTACCCTCATCCTCTCGGCGCGAAACGAAACCAACATCAAGGTCGAGGGCCTCATGTCCGGCGCCGACGATTACATGACCAAGCCCTTCGATCTCAAAGAGCTCCTGGCCAGGGTTGCCGCCATCCTGCGGCGGCGCCACAACGAGGGCAAGGTGATCCGCTTTGGCACCGTCAACATCTTCCCCGATGAGCGGAAAATCGACCGGGAGGGAACCACCGTCCACCTGACCCCGCGGGAATACGATCTCCTGCTGTGGTTCATCAACCACCCCCGTCAGGTCTTCTCCCGGGAATCACTGCTGGACAATATCTGGCAGGCCAGCGCCGACGCCACCACGAGGACCGTGGACAACTTCGTCATGACCCTGCGCAAAAAACTCGATAAACCGCGCAAGCCCCGTCATTTCATCACCGTGCGCGGACACGGCTACCGCTTCGACCCCTAGGCTCTAGCGGGAATTCATATGGGAAAAGGAGGGGGTCTCCTCCACGGGGATCTGGCTCACCTGCAGGGGCGCTTCGTCGGCAACCTCCACCGCCTGGGGTCCTGCAGCCGTTTCCACGGGAGCTTCATGGGCCTGGATATTCTGGATCACGATGAGGGCGCCGAACATGAGCAGAAAGAGGAAGGCGAGGGGGGCTGATTTCATGGCTTCTCTCCTGTATTGGGTAGGATAAACTACCACCTCTTCCACTGTGCCCGAGGCTGCTGAAATCCTCAAAAAATCCACCTATATTTTTTTAATTTACTGATTTACAAAAGTAAAAAAAGGGGGCCGACCATCGGCCCCCTTCTTTGGAGGAGGAGAATCCAATGAGAACAACCCCCCAAGAGGGGGGCTCTATTGGTGGATCAGGGTTCGACGCACATGGCGTCGATGCAGAGCTCGGTACCGGAGCAGTCGGAGGTCAGGCTGCACTCGGGGCTAATGTCATTGGTGTCCATGCAGTACCCGCCGAGGCCGCAGATGGGGTTGCCGGGGCAGCCGGCGCAGTCGGCGCTGTCGGCGCAGGGGACGCGGCAGACGCCCTCGAAGCACTCCTCACCACCGGCACAGTCGTTGTTGGTGTAGCACTGGGGAGTCACGACGTCGTTGGGGACGCACACTCCCTCGAGGCAGCGGTCGTTGCTGTTGGTGCAGTCCGTGGCGTCGGTGCAGGCGTCGTGGCAGACACCGTCCACACAGATGTCCGTGGCATCTGCACAGTCGACATTGGCCACACACTCTCCGCCGGAGGCGGGGTCGTCCTCGCAGTATCCGGAGGTACCACAGATCTGACCGGTACCACAGTCGGAGGCATCGACACAGGCGGCGAAGCATTTGCCATCGACGCAGCGCCCGAACTCACCGCAGTGCTCGTTGATGAGGCAGTTGAGGGCGGGATCCCTGGGGGTCTCGTCCTCACAGATACCGTCCACGCAGATCTTGCCGTCGGCACAGCCGCTGTTGTCGGTGCAGGGAACAGGCGGGTTGTCGTCGGCCACACAGACGCCGCGGTCATCGCAGATGGGGGCCGCGGTGTCGAGGCAGTCGGCGCTCGTGACACACAGGGTGCTGTTTACACAGGCCCCGTCCTGGCAGTACGCACCCTGGCCGCACTGAGCGTCGTTGGTGCAGTCACCGGTGGGCCTGGGGGAACAGACGTTGCGGTCGTCGCAGTAGTACCCATCCGCGCATTCGGCGGAGGTGACGCACTCCACAGACTCCTGACAGCGTCCGGAGAACTCATCACAATAGGAGTTTTCGGGGCAGTCCCAGTCGCTCGTACAGACGTTGTCGGGGTTGGGGTTGGTGCAGGTGGTAAGTCCCCACTCGTCGCTCCAGGCGCAGATGGCGCCGTCGGGGCACTCCCAGTCATACCAGCACTCAATATCCTGTGGATAGCACTGGTTGAAGTAGGTGTTGCAGTACTCCATCTCGGCGCAGTCGGTGTCGACCAGGCAGAAGGCCGGGTCACAGTTTTCGTCAAAGCATCCGTTGGGGCCGCATGCGTCACACATGAGTGGTTCCTCTTCGCAGGTACCGGACCAGCAGCCCGTGAGGAAGAGGGGGAGAGCGAAAAGAGCAACGAGGAAAAGTTTGGTTCTCATAATAAACCTCCGAAGTGAAGACAATCTGCCCGAAAAAGGAGCAAAGTTTGTGCCACCCGACCAGAGTCTGTACAAGGACGGGAAAAAGAAAAATGATTTCAATTTAATTTTTCCACATCTCCACCGTTCATCTTAGGAGAACAGCGATAAAAAGCAAGCGTACACTGGCAATTCGTAATCGAATCTTCTCCCCCCGGGAGAGGACCTGTCAATTTTTGTTCACAACTGCACCCCGGGCGCTGCAGGCAGCGGCTCCGGGATCGTCAGGACCCTAGAAGAACTCGGACGAGACCCTCTGGATGCCGGCACCGAGCCCGCCCAGTTTCTCGACGATGTTCTCGTAACCACGATCTAAATGATACACCCTGAGGACCTGGGTGGTCCCTTCGGCGATGAGCCCCGCAAGGATGAGGGACGCGCTGGCGCGAAGGTCCGTGGCCATCACCGTGGCTCCCTCGAGCCGTGCCGGCCCCACGATCGTGGCCGACCGGGAGGTGATGTCGATGTCGGCACCCATGCGCACCAGCTCGGGGACGTGCATGAACCGGTTCTCGAATATGGACTCGGTGATCATGGAAGTCCCGCGGGCTGCGAGGGCCAGGACCATGAACTGGGCCTGCATGTCCGTGGGAAAACCGGGATGCGGCTCCGTGGTGAGGTTGAAGGGCTTCAGTTCCGCTGGTCCCCGCACGAAGAGCCGATCATCCTGGATGTCCACGGACGCACCTGCGCTCCGCAGCGCGTCAATAACGGGAATCAGGTGAGCCGGTCGCACGCCCGCGAGCTCCACCTCGCCACGGTTCAAAGCCGCACCGACCATGAATGTGCCCGCCTCGATGCGATCGGGGATCACGTGATGCTCCACTGCCCTGAGGCTGTCGACCCCTGTGATGACGATCCGCGAGGTGCCCGCCCCTTCGACCTTCGCGCCCATGGCGTTGAGGAGGTCGGCCAGATCCTCTATCTCCGGCTCCCGCGCCGCGTTGTTTATTTCCGTGACTCCGTCGGCCAGGCTCGCCGCCATCATGACGTTCTCGGTCCCGCCCACGGTGGCCACGGGGAAATCTATCCGGGCTCCCCTGAGCCGGTCACAGGTCACCTCGACATAGCCGCGTTTGATCTCGATATCCGCGCCCATGGCCTCCAGCGCCTTGAGGTGGAGATTGATGGGACGCGCGCCGATGGCGCATCCTCCGGGCAGGGAGACCTTGGCCTTGCCGTAACGGGCCACCAGGGGCCCGAGCACCAGGATGGCCGCGCGCATGGTCTTGACCAGCTCGTAGGGTGCCACGGGGTTGTCGAGCTCCGAGGTATCCACCACGACCCTGGGCCACTCCATGTCGACCTCCGCCCCGATGATGGCGAGGAGCTTGAGCACCGTCCGTACGTCACCGAGCCTCGGGACATTGTTCAGGACGTTCCGCCCCGGTGCCAGGATGGTCGCGCAGATGAGCGGCAGAGCGGCATTCTTGGCACCGCTTATGACGACCCGCCCCCTGAGACTCGCACCACCTTCTATGACGATCTGGTCCATAGCCACGTCCTCGACTCCCTCACTCCACCACGGAGCGGATGTTCTCGCCCTCCATGTAGGTCCGCAGGGTCACCCCCTGCTTTTCGCCGAAGAGCTCGAAGGCCTTCTCCTCGAGGTGCCGGAAGATCAGCGCGCTGAGCCCCCTGGCCCCCGTCTCGCGTTTGAGCGCCAGCCGCACGATGACGTCGATGACGTCGTCGGGGATGACCAGTTCGATGCCCTCCCGGGCGAATTCCTCCCTGGTCTTCGAGAGGACGTCGTCTTCGAGGATCGCGCGCATGGTGTCGAGATCCAGAGCCGCGAAGGGGACGATCCCGCCGAAGCGTGCGATGAGCTCCGGGAGGAAGCCGTAGGTCTGAAAATAGGCGATGTTCTCAACATCTTCGGGCTCGAAGGTCACGGCGATGGCCCCGTCCTCGAAGGAGTGGCCGCGGCTGTCTCCCCGGGAGGTGGCGAACCCGTGAACCTTGCCCTTGGAGAAGCGGTTCACGATGGAGGAGAACCCGGAGAAGGCTCCCACGGCCAGGAAGGCCACGTCGTCGGTGCGGACGTTGATGGTCTCCACATAGGAGGAGTGGGTCAACTCCACGGGGACGGTCACCTCGGAGGCTTCGAGCATCTTGAGCAGCTCACGCTGAACACCCATGCCCGTAATGTCCTTGGTGGTGCCCGCACCAGCGAAGACAGCGTTGTTCTGGATGGAAGCGAGCTTGTCGAACTCGTCGAGCGCGATGATGCCGATCCGGGCGAGGCGCTCGTCGCGATCCGCCTGATGGTACAGTCTGGTCAGGATGTTGTTGGGATCCTGTCCTACGTACCCCGTCTCGGAGAAGGGCGTGACGTCGACGACCACCGTGGGGAACTTGAGGATCTTTCCAAAGAGTTGTTCGATGAGAAAGGTCTTGCCGCTGCCCGTAGGCCCCATGAGCAGGAGATTGTTCTTCTTGCCCACCTGTTCCCTGGGCTCCATTTCCACGTAGAGACGACGGAGCCGCTTCACGTGCCGGTACGCCATGAGGGTGACCGCCCGCCTGGGTACCGTCTGCCCCCTGTACCCCAGCTTCTCCAGTTCCTCGAACATCCCCTTGGGAGACATGAGCGGGATCTCATCGATCCGCTCCTTCATGAACCGGGCGTCGGGATCGTGGGGGACCCCCTCCTCGCCCTCCTCGGGATAGAAAAAGATATCTTTGATGTCGCCGAAATCCATCGCCTCGGCGCGCTTCTTCTTCCTTCCTCTGCGAGGGGGAGTATCTTCATTTTTTGTTTCAGAACCAGTATTTGTGATTGGTTGTCCATTGAGAGGGCGCATTTGCTTCGACATAAACTGCCATTTACCTTGAACCGCCATAATATGCAAGGGAAACCCGAGGCGGGGACCACGCTTTTTCAGCTGGTATTTTTTTCCGGTGTGCCCTACCATAAGCCCATGAGCAACCGCAGAAAAAATCCACGGCTCTATTTCGACATTCCCATCGAATTCGAGGTCCTGCCCGCCCATGACGTCAACCTCCCGGCCGAGCTCGCGCGGGTCTTCCAGCGCGTCCACCCCAACGAAGAGGGTGTGGGAAAACGTCAGACGGGAAAGATGCGAGACCTGAGCTCCACGGGAACCTTCATCACCGCCTCACCACCGCCGCTGCTGTCGAGGGTCGGGCTGATCTTCGGCATCCCCGGCTTCTCCAAGGTCGAGGCCATCGGTTGGGTGCTGTGGCGCCGCACCGAGACCATCACCCTCGACGGCAAGGAGCTGCCCCTCGGGTTCGGCGTCCTCTTCGAATACCTCTCCCCCGAAGCGAGGCTGCACATCGATCGTCTGGTGACCATGCAGAACAGCGCCAACTTCCTCGACGAACTCCTCCCCACGCTCATAGACTGACCACCATACAAAATGATGCAGGGCGCTGATGAAGGTGCTATAGTTCCGGTACATCATGGCACGCATCTTCCTCCTCCTCCTCCTGTTCCTCCTCCTCGCTCCCCTCGCCTGCGACGATGACGTCGTCTACCGCGCGCCCGAGTGCGGCAATGGCGTCGTTGAAAATTTCGAGGAGTGCGATGACGGGAACCTTGTCTCCGGCGACGGCTGCTCGAATCAGTGTCTCAATGAGTACTTCGAGGTGTGCGACAACGGTCGGGACGACGACAGCGACGGACTCATCGACTGTGCCGATCCGGACTGTTTCGACAGTGGGACCTGCAACGGAGAGATCTGCAACAACGGGATCGATGACGACCTCGACGGGATGGTGGACTGCGACGACGACGACTGTCGCGGCTCGGAATTCTGCCAGGAACCCGAAGACTGCGGCAACGGCATCGACGATGACGGTGACGGCGCCACGGATTGCGATGACCCGGTCTGCGGGAAGCACCCCCTCTGCGGAGGTTGTGATCCCGATGATTTCCAGGACGATGTCACCCCGGGCCGCGTGATCGGGTTCTCCCCGGATACCTTCAATTTTCTCTATGATCCTGGCTGCACCGACGGGGCCACGGGCTTTTTCGAACTGCGGCTGAGCCTCTCGGAGGCGGCGTCCCTCACCATCGATGGCACCGCCGACGAGATCTTCCGTTTCGCCCTCACCCGAGAGGAAGAGCCCGACGTCACCTGTGAACTCGACATCATCGAGTGCCTGGCGGCCGTCTCCTCCACCCTCCCCCACGTCCTCCCGCTGGTGCCTCCGGGCACCTATCGACTGCTCGTGTCCCAGGGGCCTTCCGAGCTCACCCTCACCTTCGGCGACCCGGTCTTCGAGAAATGCGCCAACGGTATAGATGATGACGGTGACGGCCTGGTGGACTGCGAGGATCCCGTGTGCACCGGTGAGGTCCAGTGCCTGATTGAGGTGTGTGACAACGGCGTCGACGATGACCTTGACGGCCTGGCCGACTGCGATGATCCTGGATGTGCCGTCGCCTGCGCACCTTCCGAGGAGTGCGGCAACGGCCTTGACGACGACCTCGACGGAGCCATGGACTGTCACGACACGGACTGCATTGGCACGACCGCCTGCTCGACAGCCAGCTGCATCGTCAACCGCTACCTCGGCACCTTGAGCCGCGGGAGCTTCGTCACCGGATCCTTTGACACGACCCTCACCCCCCACGGGTTCAGCACCAGTTGTGGGGGCACGGGCCCTGATTTCGTCTTCGCCTTCGACCTCGAAGGGCCCTCCCACGTGATGGTTCACATGAGCCAGCACGGCGCCCACGCCCTTGCCCTCGCGACCGATGGCTATTCCGCCCTGTGTGTAGATGGTGAACTGGCCTGTGAACCTCCCTCTGGCATCCACCTTCCCCTCACCGTCACCTACCCCTCACTGCCCAGCGGCCGGTATTATCTCCTGGTGGACGCCGTCACCACAGACGCGAGCGGCTATGGAGATGTGGAAGTGCTGGTAGCCGGGGCCGATGACGAACTGTGTACCAACGGCATCGACGATGATGGTGACGGTCAGACGGACTGCGATGATCTGGAGTGCAGCCAGATTTCCTTCTGCACCGGAGAGAGCCTGTGCCACGATGACCTCGACGACGACGGCGACGGGTGGACCGACTGCGCAGACAATGACTGCATCGGGAGCTCCGCCTGTCTCTCATCAGCCTGTACCGCCGACCGCTTCCTGGGGACCCTCGGCGAGACCCCCCTCTCGGCCCTGGTGGATCTCGCGGAGGGCAGCCGAGACCTCGCCCTCGCCTGTGGTCCCTCGCTGCCACAACCAGGCACGGTGCTCTCCTTCTCAATGGCGCAGCCGGGAAGAGTCCGCCTGCGGACCATCCCGGTGGGGTTCACGGAGCCTGTGACCGCTCTCGCCTTCCCCGGCGGGGCCGGCGCCCAGTGTGACGATGCCCAGCATCTGTGCAGCGTGGTCCCTGCTCCCGGACTCGCCAACACCGTGATCACCCAGGTCTCCCTGCCCGCAGGCGGTCCGTACTACGTCCTCATCGCACCCTACTCCTCACCCGCCACGGGAACGGTCCAGCTCATCCTCTACCTCGATCAGTGAGACGTTCACGCACTGAAACCAAAATCCCCTGTAATGTTGATTCAATGGGTTGGTTCTGGACTGTTATCGGCGACGGCGACGGGGTTTTCGGACCGTCTTCTTGATCTTTTTGGGGGATTTGTTGTTCCACTTGGTGATCTTGTGATGCTTCTTGCCCCGGATGGTGAGATCTCTCATGACGGTACGGGATTTGTCGAAGGCGACGAGCTTGAGGGTGTAATCGCCCTCCGGGAGACCGATGACGTCGAAGAGTCCCGCGTCCATGTATCGCCCCTTGCGGGCGCCGCTCTTGGGCGCGATGAGAATCCTGGCCCAGGGCTTCAGGGAGACGGAGAGTGTGCCGAAGTTGAATTTGAGGGTGGAGACCTTGCCCCTGGTCACGTTGACGAAGAAGCGGCGGGCGAGGTTCTGCTTCTGACAGATGAATCCCACGGCGTACCTCCCCGTAGGAAGAGTCACGGACTTCACCGGGGTCTTGAGCGGACGCCCCCGGGCATTGGTGAGCAGCTCGGAGCCGATGGCCACATTGCAGCTGTGAGATGCCTCCAGACGGAGTGTCCCAAGCTGTTTTCTTGCCTTTTTGGAGAGGAGCTTGCGGACCTTGGCCGAGTTGGCTCCAGCGGGACGGACCTTCAGGTACCAGAGGTAGAAGGCGTCGGCCTGCTCGGGCACCTTCAGTTTCGCATAGACCTCACCGAGGTGACGGTAGACACCGACATAGTCGGGGTTGAGCTTGATCGACGCCTGCAAAAGATCTCTGGCTGAGGTCCACTTCCTCTTCTTTTTGAAATCCAGTGCCTTGTTGAACACCATCTTGGCCAGTTTCGGGGTGCTCTTGGAGAGAGGAACCCGGTCGTCTTCCGAGGCGTCACGCTTGATGCGCAGGACGTTCACCTTGTAGTCCGAGCAGGCGGCAGCGGAATAGCAGTTCGCCTTGCATGACCCGCAGTAATCCTTGAGCATGGTCGTGAACAGCTCCAGCGCCTGCCGATTGAGTCCGGTGGTGAGGTAGAGGTTGGCCAACCGGTCGAGGACCTCTTTGTTCTTTGGAGCAAGAATGTGCGCAGCCTCGAAGATGGTGGTCGCGCGATCGTTCTGCCGGGCCTTGATGGCCAGGTCCCCTTCCTTCACCAGCTTCGTGGTAATTTCACCATAAGGATTAGAAATCATGAAAAAAAGCACTACATGCAGCATGGCACTCTTCCTGTCTCCCAGGGTCGACCGGCGCCTGAACCAGGCCAAGGGCAGCCGGAACGGAGGACTGTTTCAGGGGATCATTGAGCCATT
>QKIM01000220.1 GCA_003249585.1 Deltaproteobacteria bacterium | reverse complement strand
GCCGGCAGCGGCTATGTCTGTGACGTCCCCGTCTCGGGCACCCCGGGCTCGGGCGACGTGTGCCGCTCCGAGTGGCTGGGGGACTACCCCGGTATCCGCGTGTACGCCGACGCCCTGGACCGCTGGGTCTCATCGAGGACCATCTGGAACCAGCACACCTATTCCGTGACCAACGTGAGCGAGGCGGGCATCGTGCCCCCCCTCTCCTCCTGGGTGCAGAACTGGACGGCGCCGGCCCTCAACAACTTCCGGCAGAACGTCCAGGGGAGTGTGGCCGCGGACACCGCCCCTGACGTGACGCCGCGAGGGGAGCTCTTCACCTGCACGGTCGGCGCCATCGCAGAGTTCTCCGTGGAGCTGTGCAACCGAGGGACCCAGCCGCTGCCGCCCGCTCTCCCGGTCACCGCCTATGAAGAGACCGCCTTCACACCACTGTGCACAGCGGCCACCAGTGTGGGCCTGGCTCCGGGCCAGTGCCAGCTGCTCTCCTGCAGTTGGGACACTCCGCCCCACTTCCAGGGAGATGCGGTGAATGTGATTATCGTCGCCGACGACGACGGGACAGGCGCCTCCTCGACCCTCGAGTGCAATGAATCCAACAACAGCGTCAGGGTCACTGACGTCTGGTGCGAGGTGGTGGGCAAATGAATACTCTCGCTCGACTTCTTGTCAGTGCAGCAGCCATCCTCACCCTCGCGGCCTGCCAGGGCGAGACGGGGTTCTACGGTCCTGACGCGGGACCCGACGCGAGCCCGGACGTCATCGAAGACGCCGACGCCGCCCCTGACGCGGAACCCGACGCCGACGCCGACGTGATCCAGCTCCCTGTGTGCGGCAATCACGTCATCGAGGAGGGGGAGGTCTGCGATGACGGCAACACCGTTACCGGCGACGGCTGCAACGCCTCCTGTACACTCCTGGACGGTTTCGATTTCGTCGGCAATGAGCGCACCTTTGGGGATCAGGACTCCCCGATCCTCGTGGCCACGGACTCCACCGTGGTGCTCATCTACACCGACTGGAGCGCCTCCGACGGTGGCGGTGCCGGCATCAAGGCCCACTACTTCCAGGCTGACGGGAAGAGCCTCATGGAGATCAACGTCAACAACGTGGTCACCGGTGGAAACCAATACTCCCCGGCCGCCGCGGTGGACGCCGACGGGAACATCCTCATCGTCTGGGTGAGCGACATCACCGGGACCGGCTTCCACGAGGGGCTGCGCGGTCGCGTCCTCGATATGTCCGGCAACGAGGTCGCCTCAGAGTTCCAGGTGGACGAATCCGACGACGGCCCCAACCTGCACCCCACCGTGGCCGTATCGGACGCAGGCACCTTCTTCGTGGTGTGGGTGGATCCATCCGGTACCGGGGGGGCCGACCTCAAGGGGCGCTTCTTCAACGGGCAGGGCTTCCCGCAGATGAACGGCGTCACCACCTCCCAGGGGGAGTTCACCCTCCCCGTGGACACCACGGGACTGCAGATCCGGCCCAAGGTACACTTCCTCTCCATGGGACGCTGGGTCACCGTCTTTGAAGACTATTCCCTGGTCTTGGACACAGACGCCCCGGGAGTAACGGTCCAAATCACGGAGCTCAACGGCACCGCCGTGGCGTCCCTCGCCCTCAACACCATCACAACGGGAAAACAGGCCGAGCCCGTCTTTGCCATGGGCACCTCCCAATACGCCGCCTGCTGGATCGACAACAGCCATCAGTACGACCCCTGGGTCTGGGGCGTCCACTGCCGCATCTTCGGCTCGGACTTCCTCGGCGTCGGCGAAGAGTTTCTTGTTTCGGAGAACGTCACGGCATCCCAGCTCAAACCGGCGATTCATGCCACCGATGACGGATACCTTGTCCTCTGGGAGGACTGGAGCGCCATCGACGGCAACGGTGCCTCCATCCGTGGTCGGCGCTTCAACACCGCCGGCGCCTTTACGACCGGAGAGTTCCCCGTGAACACGACCCGCACGGGCCACCAGACCCACCCCTTTATCGCCCGGTCCCAGAACCTCTTCTGGTTCGCCTGGACAGACGGTTCGGGCGTCTCCCCCGACGAGTCGGGCACCGCCGTCCGCCTGCGCCTCGCGCGCCCCTCATCCCTCACGGACTGATCCTCGACGCCAACGCGGACCAGGGGGGTTGGTCAGTTTACGGATGCGGGACAGGAGATTCTGTACTAGGATGCACATCACCGGCCGGGAGGGTCAGCGAGATGCCCTCATCCATCCCCGGCTGAGAATCACGAGTACCCATGCGACTCCCACAAATGGTTCCCCTGTTCCTGGCCACCCTGTTGTTCCTTGCCGCGTGCTCCACCACTACCCAGGAGAGTGACTCCTGTGGTGACAACGTCATCGATGTGGGAGAGGAGTGCGACGGTGAGGCCCTTGGAGGCGTAAACTGCGTCGGTCTTGGATACTACGGGGGGGTAGTGTCCTGCAACAGCGCCTGTGTCCTGGATATCTCGCAGTGCGTGGCCGAGGGGCGCTGCGGAGACAACATCCTCCACGGCGAACACAACGAGGAGTGTGACGGCGCATCCATGAACGGTGCAAAATGCGAAGATCTCGGATACTCGGGCGGGGCCATGACCTGCACCCAGACCTGCAGCCTCGATTTCAGCGGTTGCGAGAGCGACTGCGATCGGGATGCCATCTATTATGACTCACGAGACACATCCTGCGCTCCCGACCATTACTGCGGCCGTACCGACGACAGCTCTGCCATCGTGTGTCTCGACGAGACGAGCCGGGACAACATCGAGTTCTATCAGGCCTGCGAGGGCGACGACTGTCGTCAAGGGGCCATCTGTACGTCTTTCGCGGAGAACCCCCGCTGCCTCCCCCTGTGCAACCTCACCAACCACAATTACTGCCCCGGTGATGCCTCCTGCATGCTGCAGCGCAAGGACGGCGAGAGCTATGCCCAGGTGTGCATGCCCACCTCCATCTGCGACCCCGTCGCCAACACCGGCTGCTACCTCCTCGACTCCTGCTACTACATCGAACAGATTCACAAAACCAAATGCATATCGCTGGGATTCACCGACCTCAGTTTGGAACCCCACGTAGGAGAAGAGTGCGATCCCGACGACGAGAATCACGTCTCCTGTGTCCCGGGGGCCATGTGCGTGCGGGCCTTCGCCCCCCTTATGCCCTCCTTCTGCCGCGCCCTGTGCTACTACCCCAACGCCGACCTGTGCGAAGCCGGCGAGACGTGCATCTCCGCCGGTGTCCCAGGACTGGGCTATTGTGTCGTGCAATAGCCTGAATGACAGATTCAATACTCTATTTTTTAGTCGCGCAACAATCTCATGGACAGGGAGTCAGGCTTTGCTAAAGTATGTTTATTAGCCTACTGGAGACTTGGTTCATGAAACATTTCTACTTATCATTTATCGCCTCACTCGTATTGGGAGCGTTGGCAGGCTGTGCTGCCGACGACTTGGGAGACGCAGCCAACGGCTACACCACCAGCAACGGAAACAACAGCAACACCGGCAACATCAGCAGCTCCAGCAACAACCTGAACAATGTCAACAACACCTCGGAGCCCGTGGAGCAGACAGATCCGGAAAACTGGCCACCCGAGATCTGTGAGGACAACGGCCCCACCACCCTATGGCTCTCCGCGGATGACTCCAACTCTCAGGCCTCCCCCGCCTTCATCGCCCGGGAGATCCTGGCGGGGCGGTATGTGAAGCCCGACTGGGTCCGCCCCTGGGAGTTCCTCAACTACGCGCGCTTCGACTACGCCTCTCCTGAAGAGGGGCTCGCGCTGTATCCCGAGTTGCGCCCCTCGGAGGACGCGTCTGGGCTCTACACCCTGCAGATCGGCGTTCGGTCCCCCGACCGTGCTCGAGAGGCCGCGCGTCCCATGAACCTCGTCCTGGTCCTCGACGCCTCGGGATCCATGGCGGGCGATGCCATCGAGCTGCTCAAGGAGAGTGTGGCGGTCCTCTTCGCCAACCTGCGGTCAGATGACCGCGTCTCCATTGTCCGCATGAACGCCGCATCGACCGTGCTGGAAGAATTCCAAGCGCCCGCCGACATTGATCTTGTGCACCTGTCCGCCAGCCTGCGGCCCAATGGCGTCACCGAC
>QKIM01000420.1 GCA_003249585.1 Deltaproteobacteria bacterium | reverse complement strand
GATGGATGAAATCATCCAGGTCTCCCGCAAGTGGGTGGTCGAGGAGACGGTGGGGACGGTGAAGTACAAACTCATGCTCACCCTCAACGGCAAGTCGCGGGGCACCGTGGGCACCCTCGCCGGGACCGCCACGATCCGATACAAGAAGAAGGACGTCACCGTGAAGATCTCCCTCTCCCTGGACAAGGGCCGGTACCGCTTCATCACCCGGTATCCTGCGGTGGCCACCGTCTTCACAGGCACCATGGTCTCTTCCGATCAGGCACACATGCCGCTGAGGAAGTCCATCAGCCAGGCCACCACCCTCATCCTCAAGAAAAACCGGCTGTGCCCCAAGAGCACCCAGTTCGCCACCCAGTGTATGAAACCCGCCGCCAACTGAAGGCGCGGTCAATCGCGCGGGGAACCGTCCCCGGCAAGGAGCATGCATGTCAGGACACAATAAATGGTCGACCATCAAACACAAAAAAGGTGCCGCTGACGCCAAGAAAAGCAAACTCTTCACCAAGATCCTCAAGGAAGTCACCATCGCCGCGAGGATGGGCGGAGGAGACCCCTCGGGGAACCCGCGTCTGCGCACGGCCGTCGACAAGGCCCGCGTCGCCAACGTCCCCAAGGACAACATGGAGCGCGCCATCAAGAAAGGCACGGGCGAGCTGGACGGCGTGACCTATGAAGAGGTCATGTACGAAGGGTATGGCCCCGGCGGCGGCGCCCTCATCATCGAAGCCCTCACCGACAACATCAACCGCACCGTGGCCGAGATCCGGCACATGCTGGGCAAGCACAACGGCAACCTGGGCAAGAGCGGGACGGTCTCCTGGAAGTTCGACCGCAAGGGTATCATCGAGCTGGACAAGTCGGTCATGGACGAGGACGCCTTCATGGAGCTGGTCCTGGAGCTGGGCGCCGAGGATCTCAAGACCGACGACGACACCAACTACGTGGTGGAGACTTCGGTGGCGGATCTCTTCACCATCACCGAGGCCCTCAAGGAGAAGGGATTCCAGGTCGAGACCTCCGAGATCCAGATGATCCCCAAGACCACCACCAAGCTCACCGGACGCGACGCCGAGGTGGCCTGGAAGCTCTACGAGCTCCTCGATGACCACGACGACGTGCAGAACGTGTGGCACGACTTCGAGATCGACGACGAAGAATTTGAGAACATTATCAACCGCTAGTCCTTCATTGAAGTGGTCCGGGGAGCCCACGGCCATCCTCGGCATCGACCCCGGCTCCCGCAAGATGGGGTACGGCGTGGTCGAACTGATCCCCGGCAAGGGCTACGTCTACCGGGAATGTGGACTCATCACCGCAGGGGGCAAAGCGCCGCTGGCCGAACGTTTGGCCGAGCTGGGCGAAGGGCTCGAGAGCCTGCTGGGGGAGTACGACATCCGCGAAGCCGCCGTGGAGGACATCTTTCTCGGGCACAACGCGCAGTCGGCCTTCGCCCTGGGGCAGGCCCGGGGCATGGTCCTGTATCTCCTGGGCAAGAACCACATCCCTGTCACCCCCTACGCTCCCACCCTGGTCAAGAAGTGGGTGGGCGGCACGGGGAAGGCCCCCAAAGAGCAGGTGCGCCGCTCGGTGAGCCTCCTCACGGGCCTCTCCTCGCTGCCGGCCGAGGACGCCGCCGACGCCCTGGCCGTGGCCGTCTGCCACGCCATGCACCTGAGGCACTCGGTGAAAGGAACGCCATGATCGCCCTCCTCCGCGGAATGGTCCACGCACGCCACGGCGAGACCGTGGTCTTCATGGTCCGGGGGGTCGGGTACGAGGTCACCTGCACCCGCGCCGCCCTCGAGCGGCTCAGCGGCCCCGGGGAGGTCGATCTCCCCGTCATCACGGTGGTGAGCGACTCGGCCATGGACCTCTACGGCTTCGACGACGCCACGGAGAAGCTGCTCTTCTCCAGGCTCGTCTCGGTCTCGGGCATCGGCCCCAAGGCCGCCCTGGCCCTCCTGAGCACCTTCGGCACCAGAAACCTCGTGGGGCACATCTACGCCGGCAACGAGAAGGCCATCACCAAGGCCCCGGGCATCGGCAAGAAGAGCGCGCAGCGGCTCATCGTGGACCTCTCGGGGGCCATGGAGGAGTTCCGCAACCGCTTCTCCCGCCCTATGGAGACCATCTCCACCATGGAGCGCCGCAGCGGCCTCGTGGCCCAGAGCCTGTCGGCCCTGCTCAACCTGGGGTTCCGGTCCCAGGAGGTGGACGCCATCGAGGCCGAGCTCGAGAAGGAGGCCCAGAAGGGGGCCGACCTCTCCACCCTCGTCCGCAAGGGCCTCGCCCTGCTGCGAAAGGAGTAACCCATGGCCCGCACACCGCACCGCGATGAGGGCGGCATCCTGGACCCCACGCCCGTGGAGGAGACCCTGGCCGAGGAGCGCGGCCTGCGCCCCACCTCCTTCGCCCAGTTCGTCGGGCAGAAGAAGCACATCGAGAACCTGAGGGTATCCGTGCAGGCGGCCCGGGAACGCGCCGACGCCGTGGACCACATCATCTTCAGCGGCCCTCCGGGGCTGGGCAAGACCACGCTGTCCCACATCATCGCCAACGAGATGGGGACCAAGATCCACAAGACCTCGGGCCCCGCCGTGGAGCACAAGGGCGTACTCGCCGGCATGCTCACCAACCTCTCCAAGGGGGACGTGCTCTTCATCGACGAGCTGCACCGCCTCCCCAAGGTGGTCCAGGAGAGCCTCTACAGCGCCATGGAGGACTTCCAGCTGGAGATCTTCCTGGGTGAGGGGGCCAACGCCCAGGCCATCACCATCGACCTGCCCCGCTTCACCCTGGTGGGCGCCACGACCCGCTCGGGGCTGCTCACGGCGCCGCTGCGGACCCGCTTCGGCATCCCCATGCGCCTGGACTACTACGAGCCCGACGAGCTGGCCGAGATCGTGGTGCGCTCCGCCGCCCGGCAGCACATCTCCATCACCCCCGAGGGGGCCCACGAGATCGGGCGCCGCGCCCGGGGGACCCCGCGCATCGCCAACCGGCTGCTCATGCGTGTGCGGGACTTCGCGCAGATCGAGCAGGCCGAGACCATCACCGCCGAGATCGCGGCCTCCTCCCTGACCCGCCTCGAGGTGGACAAGGAGGGGCTCGATCCCACGGATCGGCTCTACCTTCGGGTGATCATCGAGCGCTTCGACGGCGGCCCCGTGGGCATCGAGGCCATCGCCGCCTCCATGGGCGAGGAGCGCGACACTCTCGAGGATGTCTACGAGCCCTACCTCCTGCAGCGGGGCTACATCCAGCGCACACCCAAGGGTCGCGTGGCGACCCATGCGAGCTTCGAACACCTGGGGTTCATCGGCAGGGCCTCGGGCCCCCTCTTCCAGTAAGGGACCGCGTCGTTTGTGAATATCGGCCCGCTCCCGTCGTCAGGCACGCCATGACCAAGCGCCTTTTCGTCCTCTCCGTTCTTCCGATCGCCCTCTCGGGGTGCCTCTCCTACCACTACACCAAGGCCATCAAAAAACGCTTTCATGTGCGCACGGAGTTTATCTCAGAGAAGCGCACCGCCCAGGACCGGCTCTACCGGGGCACCCTCGCGTCACCGGTGACGCGCGGGGGAAAGTCCTACCACATGATGGACTTCACGGGCATCCTCCACGGGGATGACCGTCACTTCCGCATCTGGCTGCCCAACGACGAGTCCAACAAACACCTCGTCATGGGCGAGGGGGCGTCCGACTCAGCGCCACCCCCGGGACAGGGAACGGCCCTCCTCTTTCTGAAGACCAGCTGGAGGCTGCGGGGACAGCTCTCCCGCATCGGCATGGGCAAGGAGCGAACGGATCCCGACGCCTTCCTCCGTGCCTACACCAGGGGCACGGCAGCCCCCGTCACCTACCCCGTCTCCCTGTGCGGCCTCGACCTCTCGGAGCGCGACCGCGTTCACCTCTCCTGCTTCACCTGGAAGAAATACGGGGCCGAGGTGCTGGTGAGCGCCTGGCACACGAGCTTCCGCGAGGGCAACTACCGGTACCTTAAGCCTCTCCAGTGGGAGAAGCGCTCCGCACCCCTGTTCACCCTGTGGGTCCTGGGCTACATCGGCCCCGTGGTCGTCGACGTCATCACCTCGCCGCTGCAGAT
>QKIM01000017.1 GCA_003249585.1 Deltaproteobacteria bacterium | reverse complement strand
GGCGGGGGGCGGCGCCGGGGTCGAGAATCTGGTCTCGAGGTTAAAGAGCTGCTGGAGCTGCGTTTCGGTGATGTACAGGTTGCGCACCATGTCCTGCTCCGTGCTCTCGGGCCCGTCCTTGCCCTGGATCACGTCGAGTTTGATGGCGGCCAGGAGGATGAACTCGGGACATTTGCCCGTGCAGCGGGTCACCTCGAAGATGAGCGAGTGATCGGGGATTCCAGGTGTCACCGTGTCGATGAAGCTCCAGTCGCCGGTCTTCAGCCCTGCCACCACGGCGGGGATATGCTCCTGATCGAGGTGAAGGGGGATCTTGAAGTCATCGCCCCAGGAGTTGCACTTCTCGCAGAAGACGCCCTTGAGGAGCATGGTCCACCACATGCCGATGAAGATCCCCACGTAGGCCAGCGCCTCCACGGCCAGCAGCACGCCGTAGAAGGTGCCATGCACCCGCGCCCGCTTCAGGGAGAACCAGCCCACCTGCACCAGCAGCTCGATGGCCCGCATCAGGTCTTTGGGGTGAAACACGAGGTGCGTGAAGGAGAGGCCCCCTTTGGTGAGGACGTGGAGGAAGGCCGCCCAGAAGATGTAGAGGGTGATGACCGACATGAGCAGCGCGCTGACCAGGGAGGCGGTCCGATTGCGGTTCTTGCCCATGCGCTCGCCGGTCACGTAGGCGAAGGCCACACCGAGGACGGCGCCGAAGGAGATGAGCCAGTTGAGATAGATGAAGGGGATGTAGCGCGCGAGGTACGAGTAGACAAAGGCCAGGGGGACGGCGGCCGCCGTGCCGAAGGCGAGCCCGAGGACGGACCCCATGACGTTGAAGGTCTCTTTGTGCTGGTAGTAGGTGGGAGTGGAGTCCACGGGGACCTGCCTTTCTCTGGGAGCACCCTGCCTGTTGCGTCCGCCGCTGCGGAAATCGCTGCGAGGGACGGTGGTATCCTGAAACCGCTCCCATAGTACCAGTGTCTACGACGAGGTCAAGTCGGGAACGGAGCGGTCACAGCCCGACGAAATTGAGGGTGGTGCGCCACACGGCGTGCCAGTATGCGGAGACGCCGCTGAAGCCGGCCAGGGCGTATGCGAAGAGGATGCCGTAGGCCAGGACGTTGGCCGCGGGGAGGAAACTGAAGGAGAAGATGTATCCGATGCGCTGGAGGTCCGTCGGTGGAGGTCATGTGGTAGGCGACGGCGGCGCCGAAGAGGACGCGGGTCACCAGCCCCAGGGGGAAGAGGGCCAGCAGGAACATGAGCAGCACGGCGAAGGTGGGGAAGAAGTAGGGTGCCGCGAAGATAAGCCAGTTGTACCCCCCCACGGAGGTCATCTCGCCGCCCGAGCTCCAGGAGGTCTTGATGCCTCTGACCCGGTGGCCCGTGAGCAGCGCGAAGAGGGCGTGGGTGAGCTCGTGCTCCAGGGTGGAGAAGGCCGAGCCCAGAAGGGGACTGCGCAGGATCAGGTACCACAGGGCGATGTATCCGGCGAAGCCACCCAGAAAGGGCAGCAGCGCGGTGAAATCGTGATAGATGCCTGCGAAGACGCCCTTGAGCGCCCAGACGGAGCCGGGGAGGAGGGCGAGGGCACCCAGGGCCACGGGCCACTTGATGATCGTGAGGGCGGTGTCTGCCTTGCGCGCCATCATTTCCCCGTGGGCTCGGCCATGAGGATCTGGCCGTTGGTGAGCCCCATGAAGAGACGCCCCCGCCAGTAGGCGAGGGAGACGGGCTTGTCGAAGAAGAACTGAGCGGTCATGAGGGTGAGCTGCCCGTCGACGGAGAGCAGCCCCACCATGGCGCCGTAGGAGCTCTTGCCTGGCTCTGGGTAGGTGTCCCCGTCGGTGTAGAGGACCAGCGCGCGGCCATCTCCCAGAGGGAAGATGTCGTACACCGTGTATCCGTCCAGCGCCTCCACGGGCTCCATCCCCGTCTCGGTCACGTACATGGCCCCGTAGGTGAGGGAGGTGCCGATGTTCACCCCTACGGCGATCCCCAGGTCCGGCGTGAGGTTCCAGACGTCCAGGGTGAAGAAGTTGGGCGGGGTCCAGGCCGTGAACTCCTCGCCGTTGAGCTGGTAGGCCTGAGCGTAGGTGCTCGAGGTCGTGCCGTAGTAGCCGAAGGCGTAGAGGGTCTGGCCCGTGAGCAGCAGCTGGGTCAGGCGCTGGTCTCCCGGGGGGTCCGGGTGCGCGAGCTGCTGGGCGATGGTGAAGGTCTCGCCCCCGTCTCCGGAGATCCACAGGAAGGCGTTGACCGTGCTGTTGTTGTAGTCGTCGAGGGTGCCACCGGAGCCCACCGCGTAGATGTTGCCCCCGTAGCAGGCGGTGTCGTGCACGTGCCAGGCGTACTCGAGGGTGCGGGATTTGTACCACTCTCCCCCGG
This sequence comes from Deltaproteobacteria bacterium, assembly GCA_003249585.1. GTDB lineage: Bacteria > Myxococcota_A > Polyangia > HGW-17 > HGW-17 > SZUA-580. Next base: position 2,906 of record QKIM01000017.1, on the reverse strand, counting down.
CGGTGTAGGTGTAGACGTTGCCCAGCAGGTCGTCCTCCGTGGCGTCCACCCCGGGAATGATGAGCATGCCGTCACACTGGCGGTACAGGGAGAGCTCCTCCTCGTCGGTGGCGAAGTCCGAGTGGAGATCCGAGGCGTCGGGGGAGGTGAAGTAGCGCACCTCGATGGGGACCACGCGGCCCAGGTTGAGGTCGGCATCGCCGTATCCCAGATAGAGGGCGTCGTCGTACACGGCCAGCTCGCTGATGGAGGCACGGAAGTTCATGTGGCCCAGCTCCGAGGCGGCCTGGGTGATGTAGTCCTCGATGGGCGTGGCCCAGTCGGAGAAGAGATAGAAATCGAGGTCGGTGATGTCCGGGACGGGGGTGATCTGGACAGTGGTGGTGATGGGGGAATTCTTTTTGCCGTCGGAACAGGCGACGTGCACGTCGCATGAGGTGTTCACCCGGTCCGCGGCGGGCACGAAGGTGTACTCCCAGTTTCCAGACGCATCCGAGGTGACGGCGCCCCCGCAGGTGTCGCCTTCGCCCACGAGCCCTTCCACGGCATCTCCGTCGGGGTCCGCGCATCCGAAGGTGAAGGAGTAGGCCTCGTCGACCCGGACGCTGTCGGGCGGGGAGCCCATGATGCGTGGGGCCGAGTTGTCGTCGCCGCCGCAACCGAGGAGGGTGACAAGAGCGAGGGTTGCACAGATCCGTTTCATGGAGCTACTCCTTCCCGCGGGCGGTGATCCGCAGGGCGATGAGGGCGCAGAGCATGAGGAAGATGGTCCTGGGCGGCGCGTTGCCTGTCCTGCCCGCGGCGCAGGCGCAGCCTTCGTCCGGTGACGGTTCGTCGCCGGGGTCGGGGAGGAGCTCGCCTTCATGTTCCACGTAGGTGTGGGTCGTGTTCACGCTCACCTGCCTGTAGGTCTCCTGCCAGGAGGGGCGGATGGGCCAGTCGATGGTGAGGGTGTCGACCATGGTGGCGTCGCCGAGACCGAAATGGAGGGTGAGGGAGTTCTGTATCGTGGTGCCCTTGCCGCCCTCGACCTGGCGCATGAACAGCTGCCCGCCAACGTCAAGCGTGACCCGGGCGCCGATGGCCGCACGGTTGGCGCGGGTGCCCACCAGCTTCACCTTGAGCCAGTTGCCCGTGGCGAAGTCGTTGCGGAAGAGTCCCCGGGAGACCAGGTCCAGATCTCCGTCGTTGTCGTAGTCGGCCCAGGCACATCCCCAGCCGTTGTCCACGCGGATGCCGGAGGGGTAGGTGACGTCGCGGAAGGTCCCGTCGCCGTTGTTTCGGTACAGGAAGCTCCTGTATCCGACATATACATCCGTGACGAAGAAGTCTACATGCCCGTCGTTGTCGAAGTCGCCCGCGGCGGGATCGCTGTGGGTCTCGCTGTAGGTCACGCCCGCGGCCTCCCTGACGTCCTCGAAGACGAAGTCCGGGGGACCACTGTTCATGTAGATCATGGTCTTGTCGGAGAAGTCGATGAAGCGCGGGTGCGCGAGATTGGCGGTGATGAGATCCCAGTAGCCGTCATTGTCGAGGTCTGCCCAGGTGGAGCCGATGGTGTGTCCGTAGGCGCCGCTGATGAACTCCCCTGCGGTCCCCGTCTCGGTTGCCACGTTCACCATGCGGCCGAGGCCGTCGTTGCGCCACAGGAAGTTGCGGTTGAGCCGATAGTTGGAGACGTAGATGTCGAGATCCCCGTCGTTGTCGTAATCGGCCATGTTCACACCCCGGCCGCACATGGTCGTCTCGTCGGCGACTCCGTAGGCCGCGGTCATGTCGAGGAAGGTGCCGTCGCCCAGGTTGATGTAGAGCCGGTCTGCCGTACCGATGGACAGCGCGCCGTCGGTCCAGGCGGTGGGGGTCTCGTAGTTGGCCACGTAGAGGTCCACGAACCCGTCGCCGTTGACGTCCCCCCAGGCGGCGCCCTCCGTGGGGAGATAGTCGTAGGGAGCCCCCGCCTCGTCGGAGACGTCGGAGAAGGTGCCGTCGCCGTTGTTGCGCCACAGGAGGTCGTGGGGGTGAGCCCCCCCGGCCATGTCCGACGTGCAGCGCCCCTCCACGCAGGAGAAACCGTCCGCGGTACACTCCCCGTCGCCCACGCACTCGGGCAGGAAGTTGTGCACCGTGGCATAGAAGTCGAGAAAACCGTCGTTGTCGTAGTCGGCCCAGATGCCGCCGTTTGTAGGGTGTCCCGCGATCTGGGCTTCCTCGGAGACATCGGTGAAGGTGCCGTCGCCGTTGTTGCGGTAGAGGGTGTTCCCGTTGACCAGGAGATCGTCGTATCCGTCGTTGTCGTAGTCTCCCCAGGCCATGCGCGAGAAGCTCGAGAGGCCTGAGGACTCGGTGACGTCGGTGAACCAGTAGGTCTCGGGGACGTCGTGGTACTCCACCGTGGCCCGGACCAGGGCGTCCACGGCCTGCGCCGGGTCCTGCCCATCCCCAACGAAGTACCACTCGTCCTCGTCTCGGATGAGGGAGCGGGCCTCGGCAGAGCCCGACGCGTCCCAGGCGAAGAGGGTGAGGGGATCCTCGACGATCTGCCCCACATAGAAATGGATGGGAGGGTCGATGTCGGGGAGGTCGTCGGAGAGGTCGATCTCGGTCCATGCCTCGGTCAGGGGGAGGATCTCCGCCGACCAGATCACCTTCCCGAGGTCCGGGGCGTTGCCGCCGTTGTCTCCCCAGATGTACAGGGTCGTGGGCGCCCCCACGGAGCCGAACCAGATGCGCAGGGACCGGATCCGCGCCGGGTGGTCCGGGGTGAGGCGGGTCACCTCCACGTCGCCGGCGTCCAGGCTCTGGATGGTGCCCGTCGGGACCCCGTCGTCGTAGGCGAGCTCCACCGTCTGCGCCAGGGCGAGGGCGGGGGTGAGGACGATGAACACGAAAAGTACGACTGCCTTCAC
>QKIM01000313.1 GCA_003249585.1 Deltaproteobacteria bacterium | reverse complement strand
GCGGCCAAAGGGCAAACAGAAGCTCTTGTCGAAAAAGCACTGCGAATCACACCCCAGGTTGCCCCCATAATACCCAAACGACTCGCAGGTCGCGCCTTTGAGGTCCAGTCCCTCGCACTCCTCCACACCCTCGATGACACCGTCGCCACAGGAAGCGGCCCCAGAGCATCCTGAAAGATCCCAATGACAGTCCTCACCGCACACAGCGATGCCTTGACCCTGGCCCAGTTCGTTGCAATTTTCATCGGAGATCCCCGGTTCGCACTGCTCGCCGTATTCGGTCTGAATGATATCGTCGCCACAGCTTCCAGCGGCTTCACAGGCGATGAGATCGAACTGGCACAGGCTTGTGCACGCAAGCTGTCCACCGTTGTATCCCAGTGTGACGCAGGAATCCCCCCCGAAATCGTTTCCGTCGCAGGCTTCTCCAACATCGACCACACCATCGCCGCAGGAGTCGTCCTCCGTGTTGCTCTCACTGCAGGACGAAATAAGAAGGATCACTGCCATCCAAAGCTCGTATTTCATGGATCACCTCGCCGATAAGCCTGTTCCAAAGAATTTCCTGGGTTGTCCCCCAAAAAATCGGATTATTTCAATATTCCTAAACCATTATCTGCGATTTCATTATGGTGGATCAACTTGTTTCCGTCAACGTGCATTGTGTGAAATATTTCATATCATCCGCTTTATCATGTTTGCATAGCAAGGTTTCTTTGAACATCGGGTTGCGCTGGTGTACCATGCGGCCAGGCTCGTGCCTTCGACGCGTCACCTCCTCCCGAGCGTCACGGCCGGATCATGGCTGGGACCACGGGTCCGCCGTGCGACCCGGGACAGCGGAGGAAAAACGGAGCCCCATGCCATCCATGAAGCCCTTCCGACTCGGAAAATACCTCTGCCTCGAGGCCCTCGTGAGCACTCCACCCGTCCAGGAGTACCGGGCCGTGGACACTTCGGAGAGTGTCTTCAGAGGATTCTATAAGCTCAAGATCGCCCATCTCGAAGCGGCAAGCGACCTCCAGGCCGAGCGGGGACTCGTCTTCGAGGCCAAGATTACCCAGGAACTGCTTCACCCCAATATCGTCGGGCTCTACGACGCAGGCAAGCTCGATGGGCGGACCTTCATCGCAGAGGAATACGTTTGGGGCCGCAGCCTGCTGCAGTTCTTCCGCAAGCTCCGGGATGGCCGCCGCCTCATGAACGCCAAATATGCGGCCTACATCGCCGCCGAGATCCTCAAGGGGCTCAACCACGCCCACGGAGTGCAGCTCTCCTGGGCCGGAAACCGCCCGGTGGTGCACCAGAGCCTCAACCCGCGCAACGTCATCCTCTCTTTCGACGGCTCCGTGAAGGTCAATGACTTCGGTATCCGGCCCGTGAAGGTGGCCGATGCCCAGGTGGGCGCCCACGACTTTCGGCGGCTGGGCTATCTCTCGCCCGAACAGGCTCAGGCAAAGTCCGTGGACCTTCGGACCGACGTCTTCTCCACCGGCGTGCTCCTGTACGAGATGCTGACCGGGTTCCCCGCCTTTCTGGACAAGACCGGCGCGAAGGTGCTGGAACGGATCCGCAACAACGCCTTCACCTCCCCGCGCGAAGGGAGCATCTCCGTTCCTCCGGCGCTGGCGTCCATCGTGGTGAAGGCCATGGCGGGAGACCGCGGCAGGCGCTACCAGTCCGGGCTGGAGATGGTCACCGATCTCGAGGCCTTCCTGAAGGACTCCTCCAGATCCGACTGCGGCGAGGGCCTGAGCGTTCTTCTGAAGAAGCTCTTCCTTCCTGAGATCAAGAAGGAGATCGTCACCTACTTCGAGCTGGACAAGAGCGGCGCCGCTGAAGGTGGAGCCATGTTCAAGACGGTTCCGGTCGTCCTGTTCAACATGGTCAAACAGGGGACACGGAAAGAGGAGACCGAGGCCAGCGGCACACAGATGGCCATCGCGCCGACGGTGCCCGCCATCAAACGGGCCGCCGCCGTGGTGGACGTAGAGGACGAGGGGACCGCCCTCACCGTGGACCATCTCGCCAGGAGCCGCACCACCAGGTCCTCGGCCTCCGTGGTGACGGCGACCTTCACCGATGAGGAGACGAGGCTCCTTGTGGACTCGACGGACGCCTCGATCTTCGAGGATGAGAAGACCATGGTCATTGGCGCCGAGGCGTCGGAATTCGACGACGACGCCACGGTCCTCGTCGACGAATACGGGGCGGGATACTTCAACGACGAGGAGACCGCGCTCATCGACAACGACGAACCCCTCCCGGTAGAACCTGGAGACACAGGAGCCGACAGGCAACGCGCCGGGAGTGGCGAGCAGTCCCCCCGCCCTGCCCCCCGCAGGCCCGTGTCGGCCTCCCGGCGCACCGCCACAGGATACTATGAACCCGTGGACCAGGAGGAAGCCCGGGCCGCCCTCGAAGCGGCACGGGAGCGGGAGCACCTGAACGCGGTGGCCCCTTCTGCCTCCAACACGGTCCTGGCCCTCATCGTGGGGGCAGTGGTCCTCATGATCATCCTCCTGGTGTTTGTCGTGGTCAAATCCTGAACCCCCGCATCGGAGGGGCGAGTGGCCATCGGTCAGCGGGATCGTCGGACGATGAGCTCCGCCATGAGGCCCGTGATGAAGATCTGGACCCCCGTCATCACCAGGATGGTGGCCGTGGAGTCCATGATGCGCCCCAGCCAGTGCCAGGAGCCGAAGAGCACGCCGACCCCCCCGAGCATGAAGAAGAGGGCCACAGGAATAAAGAATTTCAATGGCTTGAAGTAGATGGCCATGCGCAGAATCAGGGAGATGAAGTTGAGGGTGTCGTAGATGGGGCGGATCTTGGACTTGCCCTTGCGGTGGTGGTAGTCGATGTCAACGTAGCGCACGCGGTAGCCGTCGGTGAGCATGGCCAGGGAGATGGTGGTGGTGAAGGAGAAGCCGTCGGGCAGAAGGTGCACGAACTTCTCCACGATCTCCCGGCGCATGACGCGCAGTCCCGAGTTGAGGTCGGGGATGTTGATACCCGCCACGTAGGAGGCCAGACGGCGCATGAACGCCTTGGCGGGACGGCGGATCATGGGGATGTGCACCGACTGCCCCGTGCGGGAGCCGATGATCATGTCGTAGTTCTCGCGGTCCTCGGCGATACGCACCAGCTCTGCCTCGGGATAGGTCCCATCGGCGTCGATGATGGCGAACCACGGGGACTTCAGACTCCTGAGGCCCGTCTTGAGGGCCGCGCCGTAGCCCCGGTTGCGGTCGTGGCGGACCACACGGACCCCCAGGGCCATGGCCTGTTCGTAGGTGTCGTCTGTGGAGCCGTCCTCCACGATGAGCAGCTCCCAGGTGAAGGGTGCTTCAGCCAGCGCCTCACGCAGACGCTCTATGGTGGGGCGGATGCCCTTGCTCTCATTGTAGGCAGGGATGACGATCCCGATCTCGGGGATCCGTTCTTCGGAGGTTGTTTGGGGATTTTCCATAATACTCTCGGCGGGAAATTCACTTCTTGAGGAGCAGGATGACCACGATGACCACGATGACCACCATGGTGAGCCCGAGAAGAAGGTAGATGTACTTCATGAGGTCCGTCTCGGGCTTCACGGGTTCGGGGTTGCGCTCTCGGTTGATGGCCAGGAGGTCCTTGGTGTGGACAGGCTCCTCTTCGATCTCCTCATCGTCGCCCTCCATGTCGATCTCCAGCTCCATCACCTTGCCCAGGGAGAATTCCTTGTTGACGATGGTGTCGAAGGACTCATGCTTGGCGTCGGGGTTGTTGGCGCTGAAGTCCAGGCTCCGGGCCACGCGGGCCATCTCCCGCTCCTTGTTGTAATCGTCGGGGAACTGGCGAACCATGAGGTCCTTGAGCTCCACGGGGTTGAACTTGTACGGTTCGAGGATCTTGTCGATGGCGTCGGCGAACTCCGCCGCGCTGTTGTACCGTTCCTCGCGGTCACGCTGCAGGGCCTTGAGAACGACGGCGTCGAGGTCGCCGCTGATCCTCTGGTTGATGGTAGAAGGGGGGTTGATGTCGGCCTGGCGCACCTTCTCCATGAGGACGGTCTCGCTCTCGGCCTTGAACAGCCGCTCCATGGTGAGCATCTCGTAGAGGATGATGCCGATGGAGAA
>QKIM01000456.1 GCA_003249585.1 Deltaproteobacteria bacterium | reverse complement strand
AACCAGCGCGTGGTGACCGGCCGGGAATTCATCCCGCCGGTGACCTACGGTCCAGAACCGGAGAGCGCCGGGGGCGCAGCCGAGGGGGTGGTCTTCGACAAGGCCGATCGGGCCATGGAGCTGGAAAACCTGCGTACGCTCCTGGTGGAGACCGAGAACAAGATCCGGGTGCGGACGGAGCACCTCTCCAGCGCCGTGTATCAGTCGGAGCAGGAGGCCATCGAACAGGATCTGAGCTCCAAACGGCTCATCCGGGAGCATCTCCAGCGCCGCATCGCCACGCTTTCCGAGGAGCTCACAGCCAAACGGTGAGGGGAAATCTTTTGATACTGTAAAAGTGGAATTTTACGGTAAAATGTGGATTGACAGTCCAGCTTTTTGGGCTATCTTGAAATTATATAGTGTTTTTAGGGTTTATCGCCTGAGAACGCCGTTCCCTAATACAGTAGTATTATTACAAGGAGATCCGCATGAAGTCCACGCTGCCCCTCATCATCGCCCTCGTGTTTCTCGTCGCCGCCTGCGATGACGACACCGAGAACGCCAACAACACGAACAACGTGAACAACACGAGCAACGTGAACAACACCACCGCCACAAACAATGTGAACAACACGAACAACACGACCACCACCAACAACACCAACAATGTGACCGTGGATGCCTGCACGTCCCAGGCGGATCTGGACATCATCAACGATCCCGAGAGCGATCTCAGCGGGCTCACCACGACCTGTACCACGGACTGTCAGGCCAATGCAGGCGACGAGGTCTGCATCAGTGAGTGTGTGGCCGAGGGTTCGGGCCTCAGCGCCCTGTGCTCCACCTGTTACGGTGACTTCGGGATGTGCGCCATCGCCTACTGCATCCTGCCCTGCATCGACCCGTCGGCGGACTCCTGCACGGAGTGTACCGAGACGAACTGCCGCGACGGCTTCACCCTCTGCTCGGGGTATGATGCAAACGCGCAGTAGATACTGCGCGCATCGGGAGGTCCCATGACCTGTATCCTCGTCCTGCTCTGGACCGGACTCGTCACCGCCCCGGTGGGGGTATCCGCCGCTACGTCACCGCCCGTGATCACGGGGAATTCCATGGTATCGATCCGGTCACCGTGGGCCGCCCCCCTTCGGTTCTCCCCCTCGTCCCGGATCGAGCCGTCCGTGTTCACGACTTCGGGCCCCCGCCACGCTGTGGAGTTGGCCTTTCCCCCACGCGGGTTCAACGACACCGACACCGGCGCCCTCCCCGGAGATCACCCCAAGGCCGTCCGGATCATGAAGACCGTCGTCCTCGTTATCGTCGGGGCCGCGGTCCTCGTGGGAGTCATCGCCCTCGGGTACTACCTGGACGACAAGGCCGGTCCCTTCGACACGTTCCAGTAGGATCCCAAATCAGTAGGAGCGGGAGGTGTCTTTGGCGGGAGCCTCGGCCTTGAGGACCGCTTCGGCCAGGACATTGAAGTCCTTCGAGAAGGAGTGGGTCTTTCCGAGCTCCTGGATCTCCGCAAATGCGGCGTTTCTGCGCTCCTCCTGGGCCCTGCGGCGCTCGTACATGTCACAGATGCGCTTCACGCTTCGGCGCTGAGCGGCAGTCAGGTTTTGGGTGCAGTAGCTGGGGACGATGATCTTGTAGCGATTGGATGCGCCGGGCATCGCACCGTGCTCCCGGTAGTAATCGTTGCGAACCGTGTAATACAGAGACCGCACATGATAGCCGTGGGCTCTCGAGAGGGTGTAGACGGACTTCTTCAGCGCGGTCAGGTCGGCCTGGGACCCTTGATGACGAGAGAAGAGGTGCTCCATGATCAAAAGGTCGATCAGGATCTTCGTAAGTTGATAATGTTGCTCCTTCAAGAGGCGCGCAGCCCCGAAGCGTTCCTCGAAGGGCTTCTTGCCCTTGCGCAGCTTCGACCCCGCCGTGAGGGCGCGGGAGGTCGCCCTGGTCGTCTGCTTCTTGAGCCTGGTCACCAGGGGCATGAGGGTGTTGGCGTCCATGCCCGGCGTCAGTGTGATCCTCCCCGTGAGTCCCGGGCACTGGACGTCTAGCACCAGGGGCACCGGGATGTTCCTGGAGATGGACACGCTCACCCGGTCCACGGGCAGGGGAGCGCCGGGTCGGGCGGCGCGCCTTGCGACGGTGATCTGGCTGGCCAGGACGTTGAAGAGCGATACCTTGCACCGTTCGGCCATCCCCGCGGTGAGCGCCAGCTCTATCGTGTGCCAGGCGGGTTGGGAGGACGGGATCTGGAGGACGGACTGCGCCCCCTCGACCCTGTCTACGAAGGACTCCATCTGCTTCAGGCTCTCGGGCAACCCGTGGTAGCCCGTGACCGCGGCGAAGAGGCCCTGGGAGGAGGTCAGCGCAGGGCTGACCGTAGCGGCCTTCCCTTTGTAGGCCAGGGCCTTCTGGGCTGCCGCCGGGGTACAGCCCACGGCGTCCCGGAGTCTGGGGAGCACGGCCGCGTTCTTTTCGAGCATGGCGTCGGTGCCCGAGAGAGTGAAGAGGCTGACGCGGTCCGTGGCCTTGTCGAGGATCATGACCGTCAGATCGCTGCGGACCTCCCTGAGGAGGGGGACGCTGAAGGAGACCTGGGACAAGGCCCCCAGGGCCGGGTGCGCCGTGTTCCAGCGGGCGCCGGCGGCGGGGCTCGCGGCTCGGGCCACGACACGTCCCTCCATGCGCACCTTCACCCGGAAGCGTCCCGGTTGGCCGGGGGCGACGGAGCCCCTGGCCGGAGGAAAAGCCGCCCGGATCGCCAGGAGGCCGCCCCGGGGAATGAGGGAGAGGGCGCTCTTTCGGGCGCAGGGATCCGCGAGGCCCGAGGCGGCGCTGAAGAGCGCAGCGGCGCTGGTATATTCGACGAGGACCACGCCGCGGGCGGGATCCACGGCCGAGGTCGTAGGGGAGATCGTCAGGTCTCCACCCCGGTTGAGGAGGGCGGCCGGCGCTCTCTGGGCGACGGGGGTGCGTCGGGGAGCGGGTCGGACTGGTGGATCGGTGCTGCAGGCTGCGAGGAGAAGGATCAGGGGGAGAGTTCTCACAATAGTACCTCCTGAGTGTTTTCTATACTTTTTTTGGCCCGCGGCCAAGGGAGAAGCGAGGGTGAGGCTGGGGAATCCTGCGTGGGGGGTGCGGCGGACTAGAAGTTGGCCTCGAGCTTCACGTCGTCGAGGTACCAGTAGTAGTCATTGTCCCCATAGTAGTAGAAGCGGAACCGGACGTCGGCCTGTCCGGCGAGGGCCGGCAGCGGGTAGGTCTCCAGGGCGCCGTCGGTGGAGGACGCCGACCAGGAGGCGATGGTGACCCAGGTGGTCCCGCCGTCGATGCTGTACTCCACGCGGGCGGAACTGCCGGAGAAATGCCGGTAGTAGTGCAGGAAGGAGAGCTGGATGCCCGTACGGCCCGTGAGGTCTACGGCCATGGTCTCCAGGTAGGAGTCGGCGTGGAGCCCGGAGCCGTTTGTGTCGATCATGGCGAAGATGCCGTCGGAGCCGCTCAGGGTTTCGCCGCAGCTGTCGCACTGGGTCCACAGGACGTTGGTGTCTGTGGCGTCGTAGGTGTAGGTGCTCCAATCAAGGGGGATGAAGGTGGTGAAGGACTCCTCGAAGAGGACCTCCATGGGGCAGGGGTTGTTGTCGGCGCCGGGGGTGCCGTAGTGGATGGTGGTGCCATCGGTGAAGGAATAGGCAGCCGCGGCTTCGGTCAGACACCAGTTGGCCGCGTCGTCGTTCGCCGTGCCGTCGTAGGCGCTGGGGTTGAGCTGCATGGAGATGCCTGTGCTCACCAGAGAGGAGGTGTAGGTGACCATGTCGATGTCGATCCCGTCGCAGACGAGCCTCAGGAGATCGCCGGAGTTGGCGAGGCTGACCACCGTGAGGGGTTCGGCTGTGGGGATGAGGCCGCCGGTCCCTGCGGCTGTCTTGTTCTCGAAGAACACATAACCGTTGGCGGGGATGGTGACGTCGGCGATGATGTAGGTGCCAGAGTTATCGTGGACCTCGCAGCCCGTGAGGTCGATCTCGCTGCCGGTGGTGTTGTACAGCTCGAAGTACTCGCCCTCGGGCTCCGTGGACATGGCCGAATCCGCCATGATCTCCGTTACGATGACGGCACCGGG
>QKIM01000013.1 GCA_003249585.1 Deltaproteobacteria bacterium | reverse complement strand
ACGGCCGGGTCCACGTCGAGGAAGAGCACCGCGTCGGGCACGGACATGCGCGTCAGGTGCAGACGCTTCAGGGCCGCCAGCTCCGGGAAGGTCCTGAGGATCGGGCCCTCGTCCCTCACCGAGCTCGCCCTTCCGCTCAGGATCTCGAGCGCGGACAGGCACACCTCGTCGTCGAAGGCCTCCTCCCGGTAGAGGCGCGCCCAAGCGGTGATGTTCAGCAGCGGTGACCCGTCGAGCACGATGACGTCCGGGGCGAACCACCTCCTGAGGTCCTCGACGGCCTGGTCGCGGAGCAGGAGCTCGGTCAGCTTGGGGATCTTGTAGCTCTTCAGGGACCTTGCAGTCTTCACCCGCCTCCCGAGAGACCTCCTCACCTTCTCCCTGAGCAGGAGTTGCACCGGCCGTCGCCGACCATCCTCGAAGACCTCTACCTCGTCGGTGACCAGGCAAGCCCGGCCGCCTCGGGAGAGCTGCTGAGCCAGGAGCCGGGAAAGGGTGCTCTTACCCGAGCCATCGATGCCCAGCACCGCCACGGCGGGTACCTCCCGCGCCCGGACGGCGCGCCGATGGCGGCCGCCTGCCTGGGCCGCCGCCAGCTCCCGCAAGCCGAGCTCCAGGTCGGCGGTGAACTCCTTCGGCGTGCCCCGGAAGAGTGTCGGGGGAGCCACGGTGATCGTGTTCCACACGGGGATGAGCAGGGACTGGCTCTTGGGAAGCGCCTTCTCCGGCCCCGCCAGGAACACCGTCACGATGGGCACGTCCGGGAACTCCTCGGCGAGGCGTCCCACGCCGGTCTTGAAGCGGGCGATCTGCCCGGCTTCCCCGCGTGTGCCCTCGGGGAAGATCACGACGCTGCGGCCGCCAGACAGCCGCGTCCGCATGCCGCCAAGCGGATCGTCCGAGTCATCTCCTCGCACGATCCACACCGGCTGGAACAGTCGGTCCACCAGCCACAGCAGGATGCGGGACCTGGAAAAGTACTCGTAGGCGGCCACCGGGTGCGTCCGGCGAAGATGACGGAGGGGCAGCACCTGGAAGAGGAGGAGGATATCCAGGTGGCTGTTGTGGTTCGCCACGACCATGAACTGCTCCAGGCCGTCGAGATTCTCCTTCCCCTCTGCATGAACGCCGAGGAGGAGCTTCAGGGCGGGCCGGAGGACGAGAACGTGGATGAGCGCAGGCACGGAGAGCAGGTACCTGAGCCCGCCCATCTCAGAACGCTTCCAGGTAGTAGCGGAGGTAGTGGAACGCCACGGGTCCCACGTAGAGATACCCCTTCAGGCTGTTGATGACCTGGCCGCGACCGGGGTGGAGGCGCTTCCGGTCGATGCGGAGGTCGGCTTCCAGATGGTCCATGGTGTGGCATCCGACGGCCACTAGGGCGGGAATGAGGGCCCCCAGGATTGCCGAGTGGAGGAGGGGAATGCGCGTCCATGGGCTCAGGAGCAGGGCGAGCATGACGGTAACCGGCGCCGGAGCCAGGAGCTGAAGCGCGATGCTCCCACCCGGGGAGCGCTCCCTGGACTTGAAGAGCCAGGCGAAGAGGTCACACACGGCCACGGCGCCCACCACCAGGATGGCCATCCAGGTGGAGTAGAAGCCCAGGTACCCGATGTGGCCGATACAGTAGACCAGGAGGAAGAGTCCCAGGTCCAGGGCGCCGATGGACAGGACCGATCCCTCCGCTTCCCGCCCTCCCAGGGTGATGGCGAAGGGGATACCCAGAAACGCGTACACGGGGATGGAGATGATGAACATCCCGTACCAGTCGATCTGGATGAAGTAGTACATGAAGGGAATGGCGAGATAGGCCGCCAGCATTCCCCAGCGGTCCTGGATCCTCAGATCGACGAGGGTGAAATACTCCCGGAGAGCCAGGAAGCTCACGGCCGCCAGCACCCAGATCCCCACCGAGAAGGAGACCAGCTCGGACAGGGAGAAGAAGAGGAAGAACGCGCTCAGGTACGGCAGGTACGTGACCACGGCGGCGGGCACAGCCAACCGGCGGCCCGTGAGAGCGAGGACGGTGAGGGCCGCGAAGATCGCTGCAATGGTGACCTGCGGAGCGTCCATGAGCTTCGGACCGATCCCGTTGCGCGATACCGAGATGCCGCCTCAATCTCGCTAGGGCGAGCGAGTACCGACAGGGTTCACGCCGCTTCCTGTCGCTCGTCAGCCCAGGTCCGCGCTCTCCCCCACGTGGGCGGTGGCGTCCCGGTACTCCGCGGACCCTGGCAACGCCGTCGCCTGGGCGCGGGACGCATACAGGGACGCGCGCAGGACCGTGAACCGGTCGTAGTACTCGGCGATGTCGCCCTTGGAGATCGTGGGGAGATCCAGAACGGACTCGCGATGATTGGCCTCTCTCTCCAGCGCTTCGTCCTTCAGGTAGCCCTTCTCTCGACAGTGGTGAAAGAGATGTGTGCCCGGGTAGGGATAGAACACGAAGTAGCCGAGATCGAAGGCGGCGAGCTCCTCGGCCAGGTCCAACGTCGCCCGCAGGTCGTCCCGTGTCTCCTCCGGTAGGCCGAGCATGTAGTTGGCGGTAATCATGATCCCCGCCTCGCGGGTCCAACCGAACACCTCCTTGAACCGCTCGTTCTCGACCGGGCGCCGCATGACCTCCCTACGGATTCGATCGCTGCCACTCTCGACCCCGTAGGTGACGTGTCGACACCCCGCGTCGGCCAGACGATGGAGTAGCTCCTGGCTCACCGTCTCCACACGGGCGTGGATGGAGAAGGGGACGCCGATGCGGTCCCGATATGCCGCGCAGAACTCTCTGACCCACGGTTGGTGGATGGTGAACGTGTCGTCGAGGAAGATGACGTAGTCGAGGGACGCCTCCCGGCGGATACCCTCCAACTCCTCGAACACGCTCTCCTTCGAGCGTCGACGCCCGTAGTCGCCCACTCCGGCGTACAGGTCGTGGAACTGGCGAGCACCACAGTAGGTGCACGGGAAGGGACACCCGCGTTGGGTGGTGACATGCACACACCCCTCGAGCTCGTCGAGCATGTCCCGGGCCGCGAAGGGCACCTCGTCGAGAGGCGCGATAGGGGGGCGCAGGCTCGGCCGGTCCCCCCCGCGCGCCCAGATGTTGCGGATGGAGGAGGTCTCTCGACCGTGCTCGAGGGCGTCCACCAACTCGAGTGCGGCCTCCTCGCCCTCGCCCAGGCACACGTAGTCGAAGCCGGGAGCCGAGAGAACCGTTTCGGGGGAGAATGTCGGATGGATCCCGCCCGCCACCACGGGGATGCCGTGGGCGTCACGTATCGCCCCCACCAGCGCTCGAGCGCGCTTCCATTGCCTGGTGGTGAGGGACACCCCCAACAGATCGGGGTCGAGCCCCGCCACATCGCGGACGATCTCGGCCATCGATCGTCCGATGCCCGCTCGAAGGAAGAGCGGTTCGTGGCCGTGTCGCCTCAGATACGCGGCGATGAAGGCAGGGCCGAGAGAGGCCACGGCCCAGTCACGCTCGGTATCGACTTCCAGGAAGAGGACGCGCACGACCGCCCTCCCTACCTCCTCTTGAACCTCAGATCCCACACCCTGTCCGCGCTCAGGGTGGCCTCCGTGATCGCGCCCGAAGCGTCGCGGCGGAAGAGGATGGTACTCCCTCCTGCCTGGAACGCGTCCGGGTAGAGGGGAACAAGCTTTCGACCTTCCCCCCATCGATCCTTCATCATCAGCGCCCCATTCTCCAGCACCATGGTGTAGGTGGCCTCGGCCTCGTCGCTTCGGTAGGTGCCCGTGTATTCCATGAGCTCGGCGTCGGTCGGATCGAAAGGTGGCACCGGCTCCAGGCGAATGTTGGCAGTCTGCGGGTTCAAGGTGGCTGCCGGCCGGCCCCCGGCCATCGGAGTCTCATCGAACTGGAGGACCGTGCCCCTCGCCGATCTGAACCGGTTCTCGCTCACCGGAAAGAGCTCCGTGCCTGCTGCCCGCAAATGGTCCTCCGTGGCCGCCACCGCGAAGAACGTGCCCTTTCGCGCCCCGTCGGTGATCCGATATCCACCGACCAGAGACGCCAACCGGCCGGGAGGTAGCTCGACCGCCGCGGGGGGATCAGGAGCCTCCGGCTCCTTGATGGCGTCACCCAGGAAGAGGTCCGCTACCTGGTGGGCCAGTC
>QKIM01000541.1 GCA_003249585.1 Deltaproteobacteria bacterium | reverse complement strand
GTGGGCATCAACACCCTGGTGGACGTTCGCGGGCAGGGCATCGGCTACGCCATCCCCGTCAACCGCATCAAGACCATCATCCCCCACCTGGCCAAATACGGGAAGGTGATCCGCAGCTTCCTGGGGGTCCGGGTCATGGACCTCAACGGCCAGATCATCTCGCGCACCAAGTTCCCCAAGACCAAGGGCGCCTACGTGGACAGCGTGACCCCCGGCGGGCCGGCCGCCAAGGGCGGCCTCATGGCAGGGGACATCATCACCGAGTTCAACGAAAAGCCCATCAAGGGCGAGCAGGACATCGCCTGGGAGGCCTCGGTGGCCGGCATCGGCACCAAGGTGAAGGTGATGGTCTACAGAGACTACAAGTTCAAGACCTTCACGGTGATCATGACCGCCCACCCGGACAACCAGGGGGCCGTGGCCGATCCGACCTTCGGCAGCGGCGGACCGCCCTTCGGTGTCCTTGTCCAGAACGTGAAGACGGGGTTCAAGAGCGAGGTCGTCGTGGTACGCGTGGCTCCCGACTCTATCGGGGAGAAGTACGGTATCCGGCGGGGGGACCGCATCCTCAACGTCGGCAAAGCCTCGGTGCGCAGCGCCAAGGAATACTACGCCGAGCTCAAAACCTACGCCATGGGGCAGAACGTGATGCTGCTCATCGACTCGCCCAACACCACCCGCTGGGTGGTCGTCCCCCTCAAGTGACCAATGCGAACACTCTTCCTCCTCCTCGTCCTCCTCGCTACCGGCGCCACCACCGCGACGGCGGCGGATCCGTCCTCGCTCTTTGTGCTCACCGACACGGGCACGTCCACCAGGCTCCTCGCCCTCACGGACAAGGCCGGCGTCACCACCCTCTCCCTCTACGACCAAGGCCGCACCCTGCACAAGAGTGTGGCCCTACGCAGCCCGGCCAGGACGCTGTGCGCCGGCCCGACCTATATCGTCGTCGCCCACCGCAAAGGGGGGCTCTCCCTCTTCTCCCGGGATCTCCTCTTCAAGAAGCGCGTCTCGAGCGTCCCCATCCTGGCCCTGGCCTGCGGGGCGGATCACTTCTACACCGGTGGCCGGACCATCCGGGTCCGTAAATGGTCCATCGCCACCATGAAGCCCGTGGCCACCATCGGAGAGCACGCCTCCTTCGTCAACGGGCTCTACATCCACCCCGGCGGCGGACTCATCTCCGTCTCATGGGACCACGAGGCGGTCTGGTTCAAGCCCGGAGCACCAAAAAAACGCTTTGTGCTCCACTCGACGCCCATCCACTCCGCGGTGAGCACCAGCCACCAGATCCTGGCCATCCTCTCCGACGCCGACAAGATCCGCTTCTTTACCCTCACGGGGAAGAAACTGAACTGGGCCAGGGAGCCTGGCGCCCGCTGCGTCGCGACCGAGGGGAACGTTCTGCTCGTGGGGCTGGCTCGCGGCGCGGCCGACCGTTACGTCTTCAAGGGGAGCCGCTTCGTCAAGAAGGGGCGGATCCAGCTCCTCGACAACGCCCCCGTCGATGCCCTCGCGCCTCTGGGCGGCGGCTGGTGGGCCATCCGGTCCGGCGGCGCCCTCCACTTCAAGAAGCCGTAACTCCCCCTCAACCGTCCAATTCGATGATCAGCCCGGGATCGAAGTCCCGGCTCTCTTCCCCGGGATACCCGCGCGGGTTGCAGATGACCTGGCACCCCTCGAAGGTATAGCGCACGGGGGTGTGGATGTGGCCGTGGAGCCAGTAGTCCGGATGGTGGGCGACGATGAAGGTCCCCAGATCCGAGGCATAGGCGGCGGCCGTCAATTCCCGCGTGTATTTTTCGGGGAGCGAGCGCGCAAGCGGGGCGTGGTGCGTGACGACCACGTTGGTCCGCGCCGCGCTCCCGATCAGGCTTTCTCCCAGCCATTTGAGGGCATCGCGGTGCAACGCAGCGGCGTCCACGGGGGTCATCTTCGCGTAGGACTTCTCCAGACGGATCTTGCGAAAGTCGTTGATGTACTGCTGGCACTCATTGCCCGCCAGCCATGGGTTGCCGAAAAGCGCGAAGTCCGACCAGAGGGTCGTGCAGTGGAAGGCGACCCCGTCAAGGTCCAGCCTCTCCTTCTCCAGCACAAAGAGGTCCCCGCCCCCCGCCGCGGCCTTGAGACGACGGGTGAGTTTGGGGTAGGTGCTGCCGTAATGCTCATGGTTTCCCAAAACATAGATGACGGGACAGGAAAACCGCTGTTCCTGGATCCACTCCACCCCCCGGGTGCCCAGGTGCAGATCGCCAGCCAGGACGACCAGATCCACCCCTTGGGAGGTGGCCTCGAAGGCCCCGAATTCGATATGCAGATCGCTGAGCAGCCGTATCTTCATCTTCACTCCCGAGGGCATCGGACCGGCCGGCTCCTGCAGGGGATGGATCGTGCCGATGTCCAGGCGATGCGCTCGCTGTCCTTTGGGTTATGCGGATATTCTAGCACAACAGGCGGGCCGGGAGAACGCACAAAGAGGCCGATGTCCTCCCTGCAGTGACCTTTGGCCCCATGTGCAGTGTCGAATTGGGCTCCCCAGTAGAGTTGGGCGTCTGTGCATCAGAAACCGCGCCCCGGGATCGTCGACGAGGCGGTCCTCACTTCCGTCGCGGAAGAACGGACGGTTACTCGCGGCCCATGGGGCCCATGGGGCCCATGGGGCCCATGGGCCCCATGCCGCCGCGACGGGCCGGGCGGCACACCAGCACCTGGTGCCTTCGCCCCATCCGGCAGGTCCCCTTTATGGTCTTGCCCCTATGGCCGGTGAAGGAGCAGGCGTCTCCCTCGGACAGTCCCGCACACGCCGCCTTGCGTTTTTGGAACCCTTTTCGTCCTCTCATGGGGCCGCCCCGCCCCCGCTGCTGTTCTTGCAAACCATCGACCCCTGCGGAATCCACAGGAGCTTCGGCGGCGGCAACGGTCTCCCCCCCCAGGCCAAGGAGGATGAGCACGGCAATACAGGTGGTGGTTTTCATGGGAACCTCCTCGTGAACACAGCGTCCGCCGGCGGCCAGGACGCTATCAGTCGATGGTCGCCTCGCCTTCGAGCAGAGCCCGGTACTGCGTCGCCGCTGTATCGAGGGCCTCGTCGGAGAGCCCGCCCTCGGCGGGATCCCGCACATCATGGAGCACGAAGGGCGGGAGCCAGCGCATGCCGCAGAAGGTCGCGCTCATCTCATAGGGCTTGAGCAACGTCTCTACGGAGGCCGAACCCGGCGCGTCCGTGAAATCCGCCGCGCCCGCGGCGGTGGTGACCACGGAGCGCCACCCTTTTCCCGCCAGCGCGTCGCCGTCGCCAGGGGGCCAGGCAAACCCGCGGGTGAGCGAGCGCTCCATCCACTCGGCCAGCATGGCCGGGGCGCTGAACCAGTACATGGGGTGCTGCACGACGATGAGATCGTACTCCTCGAGGAAGATCTGCTCCGTGGCGCCGTCGATGTACGTCCCGTCGTACTCGAGGTACATGTCGCGGTAGGAGAGCTCGGGCACGGTCTTGACGGCCTCGAGGAGCCGGGCGTTCCCCCGGGAATGTTCGAGGTCGGGGTGGAAGACGAGGAGGAGGGTCTTTTGAGGCATGGGGGTCTCCCGCTCGAAAGCGCCCGAAACCTGGACGGTGTGCCCGTACTCGGGGAAGAAGGGGATTACAGTATGGTCCCCCCCCGGTAACTTGGGAAGCGAAATGATACATCCGCTGCGAAAATGGGCGTTGCCCTCGGGAAAGGAGGCAGGATACGTCCTGACATACGGGCATGCCGTGGCGGGCCCTCGGGGACACGCGCCTAGCCCCAGGGCGGGAGATAGAAGATCAGGGTGAAGGCCCAAAAGGGCCGCCCGTTCCGGAGTATCCGGAGCGTCCCAGCGTGGATGCGCGGCAGGTTGTCCAGGGGCTCAAGGGCCTCCAGGCTGCCATGGACGCGCCAGCAGAGGGTGGAGAATGGTGGCGCAGCCTCGTAGGCGCCCGTTATGGAGCGCTCGAGATTTCCGGTGCAGCCTGGGCCCGACTCGTCGGGGGAGACGCTCATCAGCAGCGTGGCGGTGTCCACCTCGTCGGTCGGGTCGTCCTCATAGACGAGGGTGTATGCTGACGGCGCTCCCTGGGTGAGGCCGGCCACGGCCTGGACCACGGTGTCCCACACTCCGGGTTCGTC
>QKIM01000063.1 GCA_003249585.1 Deltaproteobacteria bacterium | reverse complement strand
CGACATGAAGAAGATTCTGGACGACGCGGTCCCCTCCTACGGCCGCTGGGCCAGGGTGGGACACCGCTTCGAGTTCACCATCGCCCGGGTGTCCCCCGAGTACGGTGTCTCCCTCCTCGGCCTTCCCCGGGGCGCGACCTTCGATCCGCTCACCCTGACCTTCCACTGGACTCCCTCCCCTCTGCAGGTGGGCTCCCACGTCCTCCTCGTCCGCATCTCCAAGGGAGACAAGGCCCTCGAGCGGGTGCTCAAGCTCGAGGTCTGGGGCGAGGAGGAGAGCTACTTCCTCCCCGGACTCCGCGCCGCCTTCCTGATCCCCCGAGATCACGACACGCACGGGCTCCACTACGGCATGGCCCTCAGTATCACGGGCTTCGCGTGGGTCAAGCGCACGGACTCCTCGGGCCCGAGCCACGGCAGGCTCTATGCCTACCTCGAGAACCTCGAGAGCCTGAAGGAGGGGGTGGCGTATACCCTCAACTACGGCGTGGGGCTGGAGCTGTCCCTGGAAAAAAATCCCCGTCGGGCCTTCATCATCCCCACCTTCGGGCTGGAGCTGGGGGGCTCCTGGTCCTCGCGACGCACAGCCGCCTGTCAGCGCGACGGCTGCAGCGACACCGCCGGAGGGGACTTCGTGATCACCCCAACCTTCGGGCTCATCGTCTACAATTTCGGGGAGCTGTGGGTCACCTTCAACGCCGGATACCACATCCCCATCCGGGAGTGGAATGAATTCAGGGGGTACAAGTTCACCGCCTCAATCCACTACGGCATGTGGTGATCCTCCTGGTCCATCGTGGACCAACTTTTCCTCTCCCGTCGTGTCCGACAGTTGAATTTTAACACAAAACTAATATAATGGCGGTTTGCTCCGCCCTCGGGCGGTGCGAGAGGTGATCCGGAACCCATGAACCCACAGAAAAGCGCCCTCCTCTTCGACCGCGAAGACTACGAACTCCTCGACACCGTCACCCACATCCTGCAGCACAACGACCTGCCCCCGCATCTCGCCGCGCTTTTGGACACCCGGCTCCACCCCAAGGGAATCAAGGAGCTGTGCGCTCCTCAGAGCCAGCGCATCGCCATGGCCATGATGGGCCTCCTGGGAACCCTCAAGCAGGGAACGGCCCAGGAACGGCTACTGGCCCTCAGGGCCGTCCACGCCGAGGCCCTCCATGAGAACACGACCACCATGACCTACAACAGAGCCCGGGTCCTCATGCGCATCATGAAGCGCGTGGTCCGGTGCAAAGACGACGCCGAGCGCCAGCTCCGTCTCATCCACGATTTCCGGCAGGCGGCCACGGGAAAACCGCGCACGGTCCGACGGCTCCTGGATCGCTACCACCTCTTCGAGATGCCCGAGGAGGCCAACCAGCTGGCCTTCGACCATCACGTCCACGATGCCAACACCAAGGGACGCAAAACACCGACCCATCTGGTCATGGACGCGTGGATCAAGGGGGTCCGCTTCCTCGGCGTCATCTACTACAACTTCATCCGCCCCGAGGTGGCCGAGGAGCTCCTTGAAGCCGCGTCCATCCTCGGAATCGAGGTGCGCATCGGCGTGGAGACCGGGGCCTTCATGCACGACCAGACGGTCCAGCTCGTGTGGTCTCCAACGGGGTTCCTCGACCGGCGTGACTTCGTCGAATTCCTGAAAAAACCGCAGGTGGCCGCCTTCATGGACGAGGGGCGCAAGGTGTGGAAATACCGCGAGGCGCTGATCCTCCGCCTCCTGGAACATTATAACGACGTGCTCAGGCCAGCCCTCTCCCAGGAGTACGACCTCGACGCGCAGCCCATCCTTGCCCAGCGGTTCCTCCTCTTCGTGGCGCGAGGACAGGCCTCCCCCATCCATCTTGCCGAGTACATCCACCGGGATCTTCTTCCCCTCATCAAGGCGCGGGCCCAGCTCCTGACCAAGGAGACGAAGGGCGCCTCGGTGGAGAAACGGCTGCGCGCCCTGGACGACCTCACCACGCGGAAGATCCACCGGGAGATCCTGATCCCCGCCCTTCGGGACATCGCCTCCTGGGACCACGGCGAACCCCTGGAACAGCCGGAGATCATGTCCCACTCCATTCAGGAACGGCTGTCCCTCATCGAGTCCCTCCCCTGCCGCTCCTTCGTCACCCTGAACCCCACCTCCATGACCGCCGGAGACGTCCTGCAGGCGCTCTATCTGGGAAAGGGGAACATCACCCACCTGGAGATTTACAACTCCAAGGACTGGACCAACGACGTCGTGGCCGACCGTCTGGAGATCAACCGCATCCGTCTGCTGCTGAACCAGCAGAATGTGGTGGGCCTCAAGAAGCTCGTCCACAGGGCCATGGAACGCGAAGCGTCTCGGGAAGCGCCATCTGGGAAGCGGCTGGAGCTGTTGCAGTCCATCGTGGCCGATCTCCCCGGCTTCCTCTCCTTTTATCAGGGGAAGCGGCTCAAGTCCCGCATGGGCAGCGACTCCATCGGCCGCTCCATGACCACCCCGGGGATGGGGCTGGTGGTGCTGCCCACCCTGCCCTGGCGGTCACGCCGGCGGATCTTCGCCAAGAAGTGGCGGCGCCTCCCCGTACAGGTGATACCGCTGCGAAGGGTCACCTCCGTGGTGGGGAACGACGAGGTCAGACGACGATACCGGCAGAGCATGGGGAGCGACCATCCCCGGGAGAATCCCCTGCGCCGCAACACCTTCGTGACCTGGGAGTTCGCCGAGAACACCACGACGCTGGCGGAAAGACCCCAGGATGGCAACATCGCCACCCTGGGCGGCATGCCCGTGAAGACCACCAACCAGCTCCTGGAGAGCGGCGCCTCCCGCAAGGAGCAGAAATCAGGGGGCTCCATCGGGTACATGAACAAGTCCCTGCTCATCTTCTTCAAGATCCTGCTGGGCTTCATTCCCGCCTTCATCACCTTCTGGTCCACCAAGGACTGGTGGCTCCTGGCGTGGTTCGGTGCCCTCATCTGGTTCTCCATCACGGGACTGCGGAACATCATCCAGTCCGTGGTGGGTGGCGGCGGCCTCTTCCGCTCCTCCCTGCTCCGGTGGAAGGACTTCGTGAGCTGGGACCGCGTCGCCGACTCCCTGCTGTTCACAGGATTCAGCGTTCCGCTGCTGGATCTTCTGGTAAAGGATCTGCTGCTGTCGAGGACCTTCGGGATCACGCCAACGACCAACGCCATCGGCCTCTTCACGGTCATGGCCCTGGCCAACGGCATCTACATCTCCAGTCACAACCTCTTCCGCGGCCTCCCCATGGGCGCCGTGGTGGGCAACTTCTTCAGGACCGTCCTCTCCATCCCCGTGGCCATCGCGTTCAACGCCGGTCTGTTGTATCTGCTGGTCTTCCTCGACGTCTCCGCGGCCACCATCCAGGTGCAGCTCTTCCTGTGGGCCGCTGTCGTGTCCAAGTTCGCCTCGGATCTGGTGGCCGCCGTCATCGAGGGGACGGCGGACCGCAGGGCCAACCTCTCCTTGCGTCTGTCCGACTACCGGGAGAAGCTCCAGGCCATCAACCGCTCCTACAGCTTCATGGAGATCCTCTATCCTCGCAAGGATCTCAAGGAGCTCATGGCGACCCCCGAGGTGTTTGCCCAGAAGCTCCTCTCCGACAACCCGAAGCTGCTCAAGGGCATGATCATCAACTCCCTGGACCTGCTCTACTTCTGGATGTATCAACCCCGCGGCGAGACGGCCCTCATCAAGAAGCTCAGGACCCTCGACGCCGAGGAGCTCACCTCCCTGCGGCTCTATGTGGGCATCCTGAAATGCAAGCGCATCGTCTCCCAGCAGATCCTCAACGGGCTCCTGGGCACCCGCTTCGAGAAACCCCTGGCCTTCTACCTGAACCGGAGCGATGCCTACGTGTCGACCTTCGGGAGGCTGGTGGAGCGGCGCCTCAGGGAGCTGTCCGCCTGAGCCCGTTGGGAGCGGAGGCGGCTCAGAAGCAGTCCACGACCTGGACGGTGTAGGTGATGGGGGCCGAGATATTGGTGACCTGGACTTCGTAGGAGTGTCCCGCTTCGGTGGTCCACCCGTCGGGAACCATGGAGATGGCGTAGGAGGAGCCGTAGTCGGGCAGGAGCTCGGTGACGGTGACGGGGCGGTCGACGCTGCCGTCCATGGTGATGGTGACCTGCGCGCCCG
>QKIM01000294.1 GCA_003249585.1 Deltaproteobacteria bacterium | reverse complement strand
CACGGAGACCCTGGACCTGATGCCCACCGAGGTCACCGATCTGCCTCTCGAACCCCTCGATGAGCAGGAGGCTGTCCAGCTTGCCGAGCGCCTCTGCCGGTTTCTGCCTGACCAGATGGAGGTTCCTGCGGACACCATCGCCCAGATCGCCCGTGAAAGTGGCGGTCACCCGCTGTTCATTCAGGAACTGGTCAGATATGTGAGTTCGAGACACTCAGCAGCCGAGACCGAGGAGATCCCCAATCTGGAGCGCGCGCTGTGGGCCCGGATGGATGCACTGGATGAGACGCAGCAGCTGTGCATGGAGTACATCTGCCTGGCTGCTGCGCCACTCCCCCTGAAGGTTCTCTCGCGGATCCTCGGCCTCTCCCCCGGCCAGCTCCTTCGATCTCTCCAGCAGCTGCAGATCGCCCACTTCGTCCGTTCCACCTCCCAGACAGGTGAGCGGCTGTACGAACCCTTCCACGACAGAGTGCGGTCGACGGTGGCCGGGCATCTCTCCGAGGCCGTCATCAAGGACCGCAATCACGATCTGGCCTACGCCTTCAAGTCGCTCTCCAACACAAAACCCGAGACCCTTGCCCACCACTTCGCCGCGGCCGGGGAGGTACAGGAGGCCATCAACTACTATTCCACAGCGGCACATCTGGCCAACGAAAATCTCGCCTTTCGCCGGGCCGCGGAGCTCTTCCGCCGGGCCCTGGCGCTGTGGTCGGAGCCGGACCGTGTCAAGGACCCGGCGTATCGGCAGCACCGCCTGCTGCTGGCTCAGTCCCTCGCCAACGCGGGGCAGGGAAAGGAGGCCGCGGAGGTCATCCTCAACACCCTCGAGGGGGCCAAAGCCGCGGAGGCGCTGGAGCTGCAGCAGCGTGCCGGGACCCTGCTGCTGCGCGCGGGGTATCTCGACGACGGCGTGCGTGTCCTCCATGAGCTCCTGTCCTCTGTGAACATCCGGCTCCCCAGACACGGCTGGCGTACGCTCCTGACCCTCCTCTGGCGCCGATTGCGGCTGAGGCTGCGGGGGCTGAAGTTCCGGGAGCGGGACGAGACGGAGATCTCCATGGCAGAGCTGGCCCGCATCGATCTGCTCAAGGCGGTCTCGACCTCTTCGGACAACATCATCCGCTGCTCGGCCTTTGCCACGCAGTGGGTCATCGAGGCCCTCGATCTCGGGGAGCCCAGCCGGATCCTCCACGCGCTCATCCTCGAGGCCAACTACCTCTCGGCCTCGGGTGCCTCTCCGCGGGGACCTCTCGGGAAGGTGCTCGGTGTCATCAGCAGCATCCTCGCCAAGCATGACAAGAGCGAATTCAATGGGTATTATATTGGCGCTCTGGCCTATGGCAGTTATATGCGGGGCGAGTTCAGGTCATCGCACCAGTACGCGGTGGAGGCGCTCGACTACATCCGCCTCGGCAAGGAGAACTTCTGGGAGCAGGCCCACATGCACTTCGTGATTCTCTGGTCCCTCTTCTATCTGGGCGAGGTGAAGGAGATGACGCGTATCGGGATGGGCTTTTTCAATGACAGCATGGCGCGGGGCGATGTGTGGGGAGCTTCGGGCGGGCTTTTGGGGCTCAGCACTCTGCCCTTCTTGAACATGGAAGGGGCTCAGCGGAGCCGGGAGCGGACCGGAGCCTTCATGGAACGATGGACCAAGAATGGGTACCAGCTGCAGCAGTACTGGCACTGGCTCTCGGAAATGCAATTCGAGCTTTTTTCGGATGATGTACAGGCGGCGCAGCGGAGGCTGGAAAGTGAATGGGGGCGGATCAAGAAGTCCCTCCTGCTGATGGTCCCTGCCGTGCAGACCGAGGCGTTCTACCTGCGGGCGCTCGTCGCGCTGAAACAGGCCGCAGACCCACGCAATGGCAGCTCCAGGAGCAAGTTGATCAAGGCCGCGCAAAAGGACGGACGCCGGCTGATACGGAACAAAAATCCCTGGACTCGAGGGTTTGGAGAGATCATCCTGGCCAGCGCGTCCCTGCAGAGCAGGGATGATGACGCGGCCATCGCCGGACTGATGGACTGCAGGGCCGCGCTGGCGCGCTACGACATGCACCTCCACGAGGCCTGCCTCACGCATCGCCTCGGAGCGCTCATGGGGGGAGACGAGGGGGCAGCGCTCACCGCTGAGGCCGAGGCCTTTTTCACCAGACAGGAGATTCGCGATCCCGACGCCCTGACGCGAATGCTGATTCCGTGATCTTCCCCGGATATGGAATGGAACGGCGCGGATAATTCCTTTGCGCTCTCTGGCACCCTCATGTAGACTTTCCCTGACGGGTGCACCATGGAACTCTACGACGAAGACATACTGAGTGGGAACAAGCGCTTCGCGCTCCTGAAGCGTTTGGGAGAAGGCGGTATGGGGGTGGTCTACCTGGCTCATGACAATGATCTGGACATACAGGTCGCGCTCAAGACGTTGAAAGAGAGTGACTCCGAGACGCTGCTGAGGCTTAAAAAGGAGTTCCGCTCCCTGCAGGGGCTTCGCCACCCCAATCTCATCTCCTTCGGGGAGCTCTTCGAGGAAGAGGGCAGGTGGTTCTTCACCATGGATTTTATCGATGGGGTGGACTTCCTGACCTATGTCCGGGAGGAGAACGCGCTGCGAGAGCTCAATGCGAAGCACCTCGTGAAAGAGATGGAGTCCGTGGGGGGAATCGAGGGCCCCGACGCGCGCACCCAGAGGGCAGCCTCCGATGAGGCCGCACCCGTGAGCCGGTTTCATGAAGGGCGGCTCAGGGATGGGCTGACGCAACTGGGAATCGGGCTGCTGGCGCTGCACGCCCAGGGGCGGTTGCATCGGGACATCAAACCGGACAATATCCTGGTGGAGAAGACCGGGCGGGTGGTGCTCATGGATTTCGGCCTGGTGACGGAGTCGGAGCAGAACATGAAGACCATGTCGCGCTTCTTTCCCGTGGGGACCTCCAGTTATATGTCCCCCGAGCAGGCCGCATCTTCCCCCCTGACGCCCGCCTCGGACTGGTACAGTGTGGGGGTGGTGCTCTTTCGGGCGCTCACCGGGCGGCTGCCCTTCGAGGGGACCTTCACCTCGGTGGTGCTGGAGAAACAGCGGAGCGTCGCCCCATCCCCAAGGACATACAATGAACATCTCCCGGAGGATCTGTGCCTGCTGTGCGAGGAGCTGCTGCAGTTCGATCCTGGCCAGAGGCCATCGGGACCGGAGATCGTGGAGCGGCTTCAGGGGAGGGAGGTGGTCACCCGAACGATCTCCCACCCCTCCACATCCAGCCAGGACCTCTTCGTCGGGCGGGAAGTGGAGCTTGAACGTCTCCGGGAGGCCTTCAGCGCGTATCGCCAGGGGGTCTCCCAGGTTGTGCTGCTCCACGGCCCCTCGGGCCTCGGGAAGACGACCCTGGCGCGTCATTTCCTCACCGAGATGACCCAGAAAGAGGAGCGACTCCTGATCCTGTCTGGACGCTGCAACGAGCAGGAGTCGGTCTCGTTCAACGCCTTTGACCAGTTGATTGACACGCTGAGCCAGGTGTTGCGACATCTCCCCGAGCCCGAACAGTTTTATGTCCTCCCCAAGAACGGGGCCATGCTCACACGCCTCTTTCCCGTTCTTTCTCGCGTGCGGACGCTCTCGGAGATGGGGCAGATGGTGCCCCCCAGCGGGGATCCGCTGGAGTTTCGAGCCGCCGCCTTCGCGGCGCTCAAAGAGCTCCTCCTGCGCCTCTCGGATAGATATCTGGTCTGTCTGTTCATCGACAACTATCAGTGGGCTGACGCGGACAGCAACCGTCTGCTCTCAGCTCTGGTCTCCGCGCCCAATCGTCCGTCGCTGTTCCTGATCCTGGGTCAGCGGACCATGGAGGGCCCCGCCGATGTCGGTGATGAGCAGCACGAGGAGCTGGTGTGCGTCCCCTGCGGCATGGTCCGTATTTCCCTCGGGCCGCTCACCGCGGAAGAGTCCGCACAGCTGGCCGGGGGGATGCGGAAGTATCATGTGGACGGTGGCGGACTCACCCCTGACGTGATCCGGCGGATCACCGAGGAGAGCCATGGCCACCCTCTGTTCATTCAGGAGCTGGTGAGACATACAGCCGAGCTCGGGGACGAAGGTGGAGCCTTGCCCTTCGTGCATCTTGACGAGGTGCTCTGGCAGCGGGTCATGCGGCTTGGGGCGCTGG
>QKIM01000026.1 GCA_003249585.1 Deltaproteobacteria bacterium | reverse complement strand
ACGGGCGACGCCATCATCGCCCTGAAGATGTTCGACCACTACACTCCCCGCAAGGTGAGCCTGGGCTTCGCCCTCAACACCGAGGGCGCCGTCTCGGTCTACGGAGCCCTCGACTGGTTCCAGTGGTCCAAGTATGACGCCGGCATCTCCCTGGTGAAGATCCTGGTGGATCTCGGCGTGAACCCCCCCCTCGTGGAGGCCTTCCTCCCCGCGGACAATTTCCACGACACGCTCTCCCCCCGGGTGGGCGTGAAGCTCAGGAACGGGGACTTCACCTTCCTCGGCGGGTACAGCTATGTGCCCTCCCCCACGCCGCTGCAGACAGGGATCTCCACGCTCATGGACAACGACCGGCACGTGGTGGCCCTGGGGGTCAGCATGAAGTTCAAGGGCCCCTCCTTTTGGCCCTACCCCGGCGTGCTGAGGTTCGCCTATCAGCTCCATGCCCTCATGGAGAAGACCGCCGTGAAGGACAACCCGACCCTCCCCTCCGTGCAGCACGGGGGGAGCATCCACCAGGTCTCCCTGGGGCTGGAGATGGAGTTCTGACATGGGACGCTGCGCGCTGATCCTCGCCATGACGACTCTTTTGGGGAGCTGTACGCTCCTCGACCAGCAGGATTACTCCGGGATCTCCCTTGAGACCGGGGTCTCCCCCTTCGAAGAGAAGGGCCCTGTGGAGATCTGCGTGGGCAATCACCGCATCGCCCCTCCCGACAGTACCCTGGGTGGGTTCTGCACCAAACGGGACGCACCGGATCCTGTCACCTGCTTCGACCACTCCGACTGCCAGGGACGCGAGACCTGCGTCTGCGGGGAGTGCAAGGTGAAGTACTGCACGCGCACCGACGAGTGCCCCGATGGGAGCGTTTGCGATTTCAACAATAAACGCTGCGTCATCTCCTGCGAGACGGACTGCGAGTGCCCTGGCACCAACGCGCGGTGCGATCTGGGCATGTGCCAGCAGATGTGCATCGTCGACGGCGAGTGCCAGACCGGGGAGCTGTGTGCCCTCTCCATCGCCCGCTGTGTGACGGCTCCCTGCAGTTGGGACGCCGACTGCTACGATGACGAGGAGTGCTCCATCCAGATGGAGCCCAGGGTGCTCACGGAGCCTTCTCCCGTGACGACCAACGGGTACCTCTACCATCTCTTCGTGGAGATGGATCAGGGCTCCCAGGATCGCCGTGTCATCTTCCGGGCCGCCTCCTACGACGGAGAGAACTGGGAGATGACCCCACCGGCGCCCGTCCTGGAATCCGACGCCGCGGACGACTGGCGTGTGGGCGCGCCTTCGGTGATCTACCACAGCGCACGGTACATCATGTTCTTCGAGATCGGCGACGGCGCCGCCATCGGGCGGGCCACCAGCGATGACGGGCGAGCCTGGGTGCGGGACTCCCTGCCCGTGGTGGTGCCCTGGGGCAACGAGGTCACGGTCCGGGCGCCTTCCGCCGTGGTGCATCCCGACGGCGAGACCATCCTGCTCTACTTCGAGACCGGTGACGGCGCCGAGATCAAGGTCATGGAGAGTCTGGACCGTGTGGGCTTCACCTTCCCAGACCCCGACACCGACGCCTCTGCCCGGGTGAGCGTGGTGCGACCCCACTATCTCGACGACGGCATCCTCTGGCGTGGAGTCTCCAGGGTCCGATCGCCCTACGTGGTCGTGGACCGCGCCTCCGACGGCTCCATCGTCTACAAGATGCTGGTGAGCGCCTACGGATACGAGAGCGCCCAGGCCTCGAGCTTCGGCACGACGGACCAGGTGCGGGCCAACCACTCCATCGGCTACCTGGCCTCCACCGACGGGATCTCCTTCGTTCCCTATCCCTTCAACCCCGTCTTCGACCGTATCGTACCCAACTCCTTCGTGAACCACGACTCGGAGTTCTCCCCGGCCCTCCTGGATCTTGGGAACCGCACGGTGCTCTTCTACGGCATCGCCGACGCCGACGGCGACGGGTGGTCCAACCTCGGGTGGGCCGTCAACCCGCCGCGCCACTCCTTCCCCTCTTCTTTCTAGGGAACGGTTCAGGGGGTCGGTGACGATCCCGTGGCTTTGCGGTTGCCGGAGTCCTTGGAGAGCATCTTCAGCGCACGCCCGATGTCGTCGTCGCTCATGGTCAGGGAGACCCGTACCCAGGTGCCCTGGGCCGTGATGGCGATGGCCTTCTCCAGACCGCTTCCTTTAATGGTGTTCTTGAAGTTGGGGGTCGACATGAGCGGCGTGACGAACCCCACGAGCCGGCTGGCGTTGGGCGCCGTGCCCAGGTTCAGGTCCAGCTGTCCCAGGAGCCCGCCCTGGGGGGCAGGCGGCAGGCGGAACCACCCGGTAGCGGAGAGGGTCTTCAGGGTGCCGACGAGCATCTGCATTTCGCTCCCCATCTTGTCCAGGGGAAGCCTGTTGATGCGTAGACTGGCCACATCAATGGATTCGCCGAAGTAGGCCTCGGCACCACCCCGCTCCAGGGAACCACGGACCTGAAGTTTTTTGATGTAGGTCCCCTTGGCGAAGATGAACAGGTGCGGGTTCGGGGTGAACATTGCGACCTTTTGTTTGGAGGCCAGGGCGGGGTGCTGCGCGATGGTGGTCTCCTTCATGTCCTCCTCGTGCTGCTTGACACACCCGAGCAGGTTGGAGAGATCCCGTGAGGAGGTGAACACCCCGATCATGTTTTCGAATTTTTTGTCTGCGAAGAAGATCGCACGCTTCACCAGAGACCCGTCCCGGTCCATGCTGTATCCGATGCAGGTGAGGATCTTGTCGGGGGAGTCCCGCTTGGAGTCTTTGATGAGGGAGGGCTGCCTGGCCTTCATGAAGGAGCCCAGCCGGCCATGGGCGACGAGTCGGTCGAAGTCCACCATGAGGGCGATCTGCGGCTCCCCGAACTCCTTGAGAAAATCTTCCCTCGTGGCGGCCTGCACCATGGGGTGCCCATGGGGGCTCTTGAGCGTCTCCCGGCTGGCTGGGGTCTTTTGAGGATCTTCGCCCGGGGTCGTCTTCTTTGTGCCTGAACAGGAGAGCAGCGCAAACGATGCAACAAGGAGCAGGCTGAGGGGTGTATGCATGCAAACCTCCGTGGAGCGTCCGGAGGACGCTGGGCTCCATGGTATCTCCGACCCTGTCCGATGGCAATGACATTGACAAGGGGAGTGTTGACAGCGTCGGACCCCGGAAGTAGGGTGAGGGTATTGCCTGCGCCGGGATCCGCCGGCCAATAGGAGGGCGGCCATGAAAACCGTGCAGATCGAGAAGAACCCGTCCAAGGAACGGCTCGAGGAGCTGGGAGTGAACGACTGGGACATCTGGACCAAGGAGGTCTCCCACTTTCCCTGGTTCTACGACTGCGAGGAGGTGTGCTACTTCCTCGAAGGGGAGGTGGAGGTCACGCCCAAGGGGCAGGAGCCCGTCACCATGGGGGCGGGAGATCTGGTCACCTTCCCCGTGGGGATGGAGTGCACCTGGGCCGTGAGGCGGCCAGTGCGAAAACACTACCTCTTCCGGTAGGTTTTTGCCCGACGGGCCCGAGAGCCTGTTCAAAAGAAAAAACGACGCAGGGGACGACGCGCCGCATCATTGGGGTTGCATTTTGCAGTATTTTTGCTATGTCACGACGGCTCAGCGAGATTCATTTAGACATGCCCGACCCGCCTCGACCAAAAGGCGGAGCGTGCTCGCTTATCACCCCGGAGCGGATCCGGGAGAAAGAGGAGAACATGAAACGTTTGTTGGCTTTCTTCTTCGTGCTGCCCCTGGCCTTCGCCGCCGTCGCCTGTGACGACGATTCCAGCGGCGGCAGCTGCACACCCACCACGGAAGTGTGCGGCGACGGGCTGGACAACGACTGTGACGGCGTCATCGACAACGGCTGCAACACCGAGTGCAACCCCGGTGAAACCCAGGACTGTGGCGACGACACGGGCGCCTGCGAATTCGGGACCCAGTCCTGCGGCACCGACGGTACCTGGGGTGAGTGCCTCGGTGGTGTCCAGGCCACCGAAGAGATCTGTGACGGGATCGACAACAACTGCGACGGTCAGGTCGACGAGAACCTGACCCGTGACTGCTCCACCGCCTGCGGCGCCGGCTCCGAGATTTGCGCCAATGGTGAGTGGTCGAACTGCACGGCCAAACAGCCCACCACGGAGATCTGCGACGGCGTCGACAACGACTGCGACGGTGTCATCGACAACGGTACCGACATGGAGTGCGCGCTGGGCACCACCCAGGTGTGCGGATCCGACGTGGGCCTCTGCCAGACGGGCACCGAGCTGTGCGACAGCACCTGCCACTGGTCCGGGACCTGCCTGGGCGAAACCGTCGCCGTCACTGAGGAGTGCGATGGGCTGGACAACGACTGCGACGGCGTCATCGACAACGGCTGCACCTGTACTCCCACTGACACCCAGGTGTGCGGCTCCGATGTGGGCGAGTGCTCCACGGGGACCCAGACCTGCCAGACCGGCGGCGTATGGGGCACCTGCGAGGGTGAAGTGGCAGCCGTGGAGGAGATCTGCGACGGCCTCGACAACAACTGCGACGGCATCACCGACAACAACGTCTCCCTCATGCTTGAGGGTTCCAGCACCAACGACACCTGTGCCCAGGCCACGGCGCTAGGTCCCGAGCTCACCGAGGGTGACACGGCAACCATCACCGGTCAGATGTACAAGGGTGATCTCTCCGATGACGTGGACATCTTCAAGATCGATATCAATGAGTGGTCTGACGCCGACTGCCTGGTTCACTGGGGCTGGAGTGAATGTCATGAGTACGAATTCGAGATCATTGACGCTGCCGGTCTCCCTATGGAGTTCGACGTCATCATGACCAACACAACCTATGACGACGTCCCCGCGGACCGGCTCGCCATGTGCGTGGCCGAGGCGCCCGCCGACACGTGGAGCTCCACCAGCGGCTACGTCGACATCAGACTTGCCGGCGACTGTCTCACTGACATGAACTGGGAGGTCTACATCAAGGTGTACAGCACCTCCGGTGGGTACTCCTGCGATGACTATTCCCTCCAGGTGACCGTGTACGACGCTGCTCCCTTCGACGGCGAGTGCGACTCCTCCTACGAGACCTACTAGTCGTCTCCCCAGCCCCGCTCAAGGGTTCCCCCTCCTGAAAATCCTCTGAAAAGCCACCGGGATCGTCAGTCGGTATCCTGTCCCGTCTGTGAAGAACCGAGTGCTGTTGCGTCTGAAGTTCAGCGGGCGTGCTCGCACCCGGGGGCCGGCGGGCACTTAGCTGGTAGATCTCACCGCCTTCGGATCACCGGGGTAGATGGACTGCAGTTGAGTGTGGAACAGGGCAGTGAAGGGTGGGAAAGGGAGGTTGATCAGATCTTGCGCTTTACGTAGATGACAGCGGGGCGCTCCTGGCGGAGGAGCCGGCGCCAGCGGTTGCGGATGACGCGCCAGTGGCTCTTCATCCTGCCGCCCGCGACGGTGTCGAAGTGGTTGTTCCAGCTTTTGAATAGTCTCTTGAGACCGGCGTGTCCGCTGATGGCCCCGCAGGAGACCTTTTTGGGGCCGCCGTTGGAGTAGCGGTACATCTTGCCGTAGCGGCCACGGCCGTGGTAGTCCATGGCCACGGTCACCTCCCAGGCCAGGCACTGGATGCCCTTGGCGCGACGGCGGGCCTTGGCGAGTTTTTTGTCGAGGGGCTGGCCGGTCTGACCGCCCATGGCCAGGATCTCACGGGCGTCGTCGATCTGGAGTTTGGTGAGGTTCTTGATGGGCATGGGGGCGTAGACGTAGTTGTAGAAGCCCGGGCGGACGTTGTGCATCTTGCCGCCGATGGCGCTGCAGTGGGCGTTTCTTCCTGCCGATGGTTTGATGGACTCGGGGTAGGGGTTCTCCCAGAGCCAGCAGACGCGAGTACGTTTCGCGCCGACCTGGCCGGCGATGCGCACGGCGGCCTCTCTGAGGGTGGCGGCGGGATCGGCGGT
Organism: Deltaproteobacteria bacterium; assembly: GCA_003249585.1. Taxonomy (GTDB): domain Bacteria; phylum Myxococcota_A; class Polyangia; order HGW-17; family HGW-17; genus SZUA-580. Next base: position 9,457 of record QKIM01000026.1, on the reverse strand, counting down.
GTGTCTGGAGAGGATCTCGATGAACTTCATGCGGATCTTGTGATGCCGCATGATGTCGGCGCCCGTCACCTTGGCGTCGTAGCCACGGCAGGCACCACGCTCGGCGCCCATGGCGGTGGCCACGGCGGCCTTGTCGTAGGCACGCATGTTCCGGCGCAGGTTCTCGGAGCACTTGTAGGGCCTGAGATCGGCCTGGTGCTTGCGCAGCTCAGGCAGGTAGACCTGGGTGAGCAGGTAGTTCACGTCCAGGTAGGTGAGCGCGAGCCTGGGGGTCTCGGGGCCGGCGAGACCGTGGTGTTTGGCCAGGAGCTCGTCGATGGCCTTCTTGTAGAGGGCGGCCTTGGACAGGCGGGACAGAGGGCCGCCGAGCATGTTGTTCTTGCGGTAGGCGGTGGCCTGGGCCTTGGTCACGCCGAAGTAGTTGGCGTACATGTAGGCGAAACCGTTCACGGCGTCGAAGTTGTTCGGGTACACCTTGAGGATGTCGAGGTAGTCGAGCATGGACGAGTACCACTTGCTGGGCTGCTTCAGATACATGGTCGCCCACCTGAGTTTGCTCTTCACCTGCTCCTTGAGGGAGTCAGGGGAGACGGCCCACAGGGGGATGGGTTTTTTCTCGGCGGCGTAGATGGCGTGGATCCAGGCCCGCTTGTATTCTCTCAGGCAGGTCTTTGAGGCGCTGTAGTACATTTTGAGCACGGCGGGATCCCGAGGCGCCATGCAATAGGCTGTCATGATGTTCCACAGGGCCTTGTTACAGCGGTCCACGGCGCTGTAGCGGTAGTTTGAACGGCTGTTGCCGAGATAGTCTTTGGCCCAGTTGAGTTTGGAACGAACGCTGCCGGCGAAATATCTCCGGTCGGCCCTGGGATTGACCGCGACGTTCTCGTCAGTGCACAGGAACTTGACGGGGTTGACGGGGAGGACCACCTTGTCGAGCTGGGAGTAGTCGATGGCCTTGGAGGAGAGCTTCACCGAGAAGAGGTTCCAACGGTTACGGCGGTGGTGTTTGCGCTCACCGGGCATGGTGTAGCGGTCACGTGCCTTGATCTGGGAGAGCTTGGCGCGCAGAGCCTTGTCGAGCTTCTCGGCGTTGGGGGGGAGCTGGCTCTTGGCCTGCGCCCCCAGCGGGACGATCAGGATGAGGATGAAGAGGAGAAAGGGTGTTCGCACGGTGGACTCCTGACGGGGTGGCTGCGGTGATCGGGAACTGCACGGCACAGCGCCCTGCGATGCGACCCCATGCACGTCTCGATGGCGACAACCTGAAGCTGTTTTTGAATTAGCGTACTTTGGATTTAATAAATGATTTTAATTCTCTAAGTGTTCTGTTGTTTTGGGCGAGGGGTTTGGGACGATAGCCCCGTGTCTCGTCCTCGAGCTCGCGGTCGAACTGGTCGATGGAGCCGGGCTCGTCGAGGATGGTCTCGGCGTTGCGGTTGCGGATCTTCTCGATGGGGAGGTTCTTTACATAGTTCTCGAACTGATCGTAGAACTCCTCGAGGGCCAGCTTGACCATGTCGCTCTCCTCGGCGAGTTTTTTGAACTCGTCGGAGGCACCAGGGACGCCTTCGTTCATGGCCAGTTTACAGGCGATGCGCATGACGGAAGCGTCGTCGAGCACGCCGATACCGCCCATGTAGTCGGGGATAATGTCAACCTTGCGGAGGAGATAGGCGAGTCCACCGATGATGTATTTCTTCGCCTCGCGGGAGGTTCCCTCCACGTCGATGGTCTTCCGCATCACGGTGGCGTCTATGGCCAGGTTCTTTACCCATACATCCATTGCCTGCAAAAGTTCGGTTTCGTTCATGTCGCGTTCCTCTCTGGTTGACCGCAGCCGGTCTGTCCATTGGTATCAGGAGAGTAAATCTAACTTCATATTTGCGCTCCGGTCAAGCTGAACTTTTCCCCTGTCCTGCCCTTTGTGCAACGTGGAGTTGGCCTCTCGGGACCCCGATAGCTCCTTCGGGTGACCTCAGTGGTGACGATTGTGAAGGGTGTCTTGTCTGAAAGCCTTTGGCAGCAGCTCTTTGAGGGTATAGGTAGTCACCTCGCCCTTGCCGTTGGCCAGAATGATCTGTGCTTCATCGGGGGCGAACTCCACGAGGACCTGCAGGCACTCTCCGCAGGGTCCCGCGGGAGGAGAGGAGGCGGTCACCACGGCGATGGCCTCGATGCGCATGTCGGGGCCCTCGGAGGCCACGGCGTTCATGATGGCTCCGCGCTCGGCGCAGATGGTGGCGCCGTAGGAGGAGTTCTCGACGTTGGTCCCCGAGTAGACGTGTCCCTTCCTGGTGACGATGGCCGCGCCCACATGGTACCCGCTGTAGGGGGCGTAGGCGTGTTTGGAGACGAGTCGTGCTTTGGTTATCAGTTGCTGCTCAAGGGTATCCACGGATTCACCTGCCTTTGCTCAGTCCCCCATGAGACCACACTGTGATGAAAATGCAAAAAAACAGACGAAAATTTCTGAGGTTATCTGTGAAAGGCGCGTTCCCATTCCTCAAAGCGATCGAGGAAATTGTGGACCAGTCCCGTGACAAAGTTGTGTTTGTCGTGCAGATAGAGCAGCTCGCTGAGGCTCGAGACGATCTCCTGCCGGTTGTAGGGTTTGATGAAGAACCCCAGGATATTCTTGCGCAGAGCGCCCACGGCGTCTTCGGACTCGGCGAAGGAGACCGAGAGGATGGGGATGATGTCCGGGTTTTTGTTCTTGAGCTCAGAGAGGAAGTTGATGCCCGTGGTGGCTTCGGCGCCCTCGGGGCGGGGAACCGCCACCACGACCGAGAGCTTTCGGATGGAGTCCAGGAGATTCTGGGCCTCGGCGACGGAGGAGGCGGCGAAGGTGCCATACCCCATCTCTTCGAGGATGCTGCGGAGCTCGCGCCGGGACTCCTTGTCGGGATCGAGGATGAGGGCGTTGAGCCGGACGACGGAGTCGGTGATCTTTGCGGGGAGTTTTGCGCGGAACCCTTTGATGATATCGATGAGGCTTTCGAGGGATTGGGGGGTTTGGGGTTCCATGCACACTCCGTCGACGGTTGGAAAAGGCTTACAATGGGTTGTGCCCTCGGGGCGACTCGAACACCCGGCCAACGGTTTAGGAAACCGCTGCTCTATCCGCCTGAGCTACGAGGGCGGGCATTCCCCCATATAAAGGTTTTTCCCGGGTTTTGCAAGTGTTTTCTTGGAGGGAGGGGAGGCCGCGGGCTCTAGTCTTCCTCTTCCTCGAGGGTGGCGGCGGCGATGATCTTGGTAGCGATCTCGGCGGGGACGCGCTCGTAGTGGTCATAGAGCATGCTGAAGGAGCCACGGCCCGAGGTCATGGACTCGAGGTCGGCGGAATACTTCTGGATCTCGGCCAGGGGGACCTGCGCCGTGATGGTCACGTTCTTGCCCTTCTGGTCGCTGCCCAGGGGACGGCCGCGCTTGGAGGTGATGTCGCCCATGATGGCGCCCATGTAGTCCTGGGGCACGGTGACCTCGAGGTTGTAGATGGGCTCGAGGAGGACGGGGGCGGCGGTCTTCACGCCGGCCTGGAAGCCCTTGGAACCGGCCATCTGGAAGGCGGCGTCGGAGCTGTCCACGGGGTGGTACTTGCCGTCGGTGATGGTGACGCGGACGTTGATGACGGGGTAACCGGCGATGACGCCCTTGGCCATGCGGTCCTTGACGCCCTTCTCGACGGAGGGGATCCACTGTTTCGGGATGGCGCCGCCGAAGATCTTGTCGACGAATTCGAAGTCGGTTTCGGTGTCCATCGGGAGGGGCTCGAGGTCGATGTAGCACACACCGAACTGGCCGCGGCCGCCGGACTGTTTCTTGTGTTTCCCTTCGATGTTGGTGGTCTTCTTCGTGATGGTCTCACGGTAGGGGATGCGGGGATAGGTGGTGTTGACCTCGACCTTGGCCCGCTTGAGCTTCTCGATGGTGACGTCCAGGTGCATCTGGCCCATGCCGCCCAGGAGCAGCTCGGAGGAGTCTGGATCGCGCCACATCTGGAGAGCCGGATCCTCGGTGACGATGTCGTTGAGCTTGGTGCCCAGCTTGTCCTCGTCGGCCTTGGCCTTGGGATGGACCGCAACGATGGCCAGGGGCCTCGGGGTCTCGCCCATGAGGAATTCCACGCCGTCCTCGTTCTCGGTGAGGGTGTCGGGGGTCTTGGAGTATTTGAGTTTGGCCACGGCGGCGATGTCGCCGGCGCTGACGCCGTCACAGGAGTCACGCTTCTTGCCCTGGAGCACGTAGAGTTGGCTGAAGCGCTCCTTCTTCTTGGAGTCGGCGTTGTTGAAGCCGCCGTCGGCGCCCAGGGAGCCGGAGACCACGCGGAAGATGTTCATCTTGCCGATGTCCGTGGTGAAGGTCTTGAGGATGAAGCCGCTGAAGGTATCGTTGTCTGCGGTGACTTCGACGATCTCTTCGCCCCGTTTCAGTTTGAAGGGGACGCGCTCCTTGGGGGAGGGGAGATACTCCTTCACGAAGTCAAGGAGGGTGTCGACCCCGATGATGCGCTTGGCGGAACCGCAGAGGATGGGAACCAGGGCTCCGGTGCGGACGGCGTTGGGGAAGGCGCCGCGGATGTCCTCGTCGGAGAGGGTCTCCTCCTCGAGGTACTTCAAGGTGAGCTCTTCGTCGGATTCGGCGATGATCTCGATGAGCGCGTCACGACCCATTTCGATGTCGTCGGCCATGTCGGCGGGGGCGTCGGCCTCGGTCATGTTGCCGTCTTCAAAGAGATAGGCCTTGCCGTTGAGCAGGTTGACCACGCCCTTGAAGGACGCCTCTTTGCCGATGGGGAGATGGATGGGGACGGCGCTGCGGGTGAGGGTCTCCTGGATGTCGTTCACGGCCTCCTGGAAGTTGGCGCGCTCCTTGTCCATGCCCGTGACGAAGATGGTGCGGGCGATCCCTGCGTCGCAGGCAAATTCCCAAACCTTCTCGGTACCGACCTGGACACCGTCCGTGGCGCCGATGACGACGACGGCGGCGTCGGAGCCGTGGGTGGCCAGACGGGTGTCGTTATGGAAGTCGGTGGATCCGGGAGTGTCGAGAACATTGATCTTGCAGTCTTTCCACTCGAGCCAACCCAGGGAGGTGCCCACGGTGGAGTGGCGCTTCTGCTCCTCGGGTTCGAAGTCGAAGTTGGAGGTCTCGTCGTCGACGCTGCCCAGACGGGTGGTGGCCTTGGAGCCGAAGAGGAGGGCTTCGCAGAAGGTGGTCTTGCCCACGCCCCTCTGGCCGGAAACGACGATATTACGAATGTTGGCTGTCTCGAATACTTTCATGTTGCTCTTTGCCCTCGCTGAAGCGGCTGCCTACCCACGGCCCCCGGAAAGGATGTGGGCGCAAAACTGCATGCCATTGGAAAATGGTACGTAACGAACCGGGCCCGAAGACCCCTCAACAGTGACCAAAGGATATAGACTACGAACCGCGATGGGTCAAGCTGAAAGTAAGGGTTTTCGGTATTTAGACCTTCAGAGCCGCGGCGCGGGATCAGAAAATGAAGCCGAAGTTGAAATGGAAACGGCCGTCTGGGTCGGTGTTCCAGACCTTGTTGAGGGGGATGCCGTACTCCAGGGAGATCACGCCCACGGGAGTCACCAGTCGGAGGGCGCCGCCATAGCCCGAGTGGAAGGTGCTCGTCTCGAATCCCGAGTAGGTGTTGACGATATATCCCGAGTCGAAGAAGAGGGCGCCCCAGATGGGCATCCCCAGCAGGGGGCTCTTCTTCCAGATGGGAAACTGGAGCTCCGTATTGGAGATGAAGCGGATGTTGCCCCCCAGGGGACTCAGGGTGTAGACATAGAGGCCTCCGACGGGATTCATGGGGGTCCGCACCATCTGAGCGAAGAGACGATCCTCTTCGTAGCCGCGGACGGTGGTGTCGCCCCCGGCGAAGAACCGCTCCACCTTGGGCAGTGAGTTGGTCTGCCCGATGGGGATGCCGTGGTCGTACCGGATACCCTGCGCGAGGACCAGCCCGAGGGGAAGCCGGAAGAACACCTGGCCGGCGAGGTTGAAGTGCAGAAAGTCGTCGTCGCCGCCCAGGTACCGGGAGGCGATGCGGATGGAGGAGGAGAGCCGGTAGCCCTTGGAGGGGACCAGGGGGTTGTTGCGCTGGTCGAGGACGATGGCGGGGCCGAAGCTGGCCGTCGTGGTGGAGAAGTCCACCTTGGCGTTCTCGCCCGCCCCTCCGCTGACGCGGTAGAGGGATTCCTTGTAGGCGACGTGGCGGATCTCGTAGCGGAGGAACCACTGAAAACGCTGGGACCACCGCTTCTTGAGGGTGACGGAGGAGCCGTAGGTGAGGATGTCGCCCAGGCGCACGGTCTCCTCGGAGCGTCCGTAGGCCATGATCTGGAAGAGGAGGTTGGTCCCGAGGAACCTCGAATCCTGATAGGTGACGGTCCCCGAGAGGATCTCGGCACCGGCCTCCCCCTTGAACTCGATGGACTTCGCGAACCCGAGCAGGTTCTTGTTCTTGTAGGAGAGGGAGGCGAAGTAGAGGTTGTCCGTGGAGAACCCGCCGCCGATCTCAAGCTCCCCCCAGTCGTCGTACCGCTCGATGAGCTCGACCACCACGGGCAACACCTCGAGTTGCTTCTCAATACCCAGAAAGCGGATCCTCACGGAGCGGAAAACGCCGAGGCTGCGCAGATTACGCCCCGCCTCCTCGATGGCCGACAGGGAAAAGGTGTCCCCCTCCTTGAAGGGAATCTCTCCCCACACCACGGCGCGTCGCGTCTTGAAGTTGCCCCGGATGAAGATGGGCCCGAAGCGTACCTTCTTGTTCATCTTGAAGGTGAAGGCGACGACCACGCCCTTCTTTTGCTTGTCCGGGTTCATCTCCGTGGTGACCGTGTGGTAGGGGTAGCCCAGATTGGCGAAGTAGCGGGCGTAGGACTTGAGGTCCGCGGAGATGGCATCCTTGGAGAAGGGAATCCCCTTCTTCACCTTGGAGAGGCCCGCCAGCTTGCGGGCGATGCGGGGAGTGACACCTCGGTAGTCCACGGAACTGACCAGCACCCGGTGGCCCTCTTTTACCGTGAAGACCACCGTGACATAGACCACGCCGCCTGCACGGGGTTCCGCCGCGTTGATGGAGGCAGCCCCCGCAGAGTAGCCCTGCATCTTCCTGTAGATCACCCTGACCGCTATCTTGCTGTCCTGGAAGCCGGCGTCCTTGTAGAGGGACTCGATGCGCTCAACGTCCTGCTTGAGCTGTTTTGGGGTGATGAACCCGCCGCTCCCCAGCCCGAAGAAGGCGAGCTTCTTGGGGAACACCTTGGTGGCGACGGTGTCGCGGATCTTGGAGGCCGAGAAGTACGTGTTCCCCTGGACCAGGATCTTCCCGACCCGGTGCTCCTGCCCCACCTGGATGTGGTAGATCACCTTGAGACCGGAGGTCCCCAGCAGGTGGCTCTCGGCGAACACTACGGCGTTGAAGAACCCCTTGGTCTCGTAGAAGTGCTGGATGGCCTGGGCGCTGCGCTGGATTTCGTGCTCGTCGTAGGTGCCGGACTCCTGGAAGGTGAGCTGATCCTGCAGCTCCTTGAGCCCCGCCTTGGTGCGGTTCTCGAAGGTGATCTCCACCTTGCGGCGCTCCTTGATCATGAGGGTGATGTTCACCTTCCGGTTTTTGCGATCCAGAGAGTAGAGCTTGTCGAAGTTGTCGCGGACGCTGACGGCGTAGTAGCCGAGCTTGCGGTAATGCTGGACCAGACTCTTCTTGTCCTTGCGGAACTGGCGCATGTAAAACGGGCGCTCGTAGAAGAGGATGCTGTGCCGGAAGAACTTCTCGATGACCTCGCTCTTGAGGTGCGTATTCCCTTTGATGGTCAGTTTGCCGAGCTTGTAGCTGGAACCCTTGTTGAGGGTGATGATGAGATCCTGGGTATAGGCGTTCTTCTTCCCCTTGAGGGTCACCTTGATCTTGGAGTCGAAGTACCCCTCACGATGGAGATAGTCTTCGATTCTGGACACCTGTGACTCGAAGAGTTCCTGTCGTTTCTTCCCCGGAGGCGGCAGGGGCGTGCCGGGGCGTAGGATGATCCTGCGCATGATGTCCGTCTCGAAGAGGGGCCAGTTTCCCCGGATGAAGACGTGCCGGATCACGTTGCGCGGCACGACCTTGATCTCCAGGGTCGCCCCGCGGATCTCCCACCTGGCGATGGAGTATTTCAGCTCCTTGAGCCGATCCTTGACCGCGTTTTCCCAGTCGGGTCCGCTTTTGAGGGAGAGCTCCACGGCGCGGGTCAGGGTGCGCTGCTTTTCGAGCATGGTCCCCGTGATCTTCACCCCCGTGGGAGGGGCGCCAAGGAGCCAGAGCATCAGGGGGAGGGTCAGAAGGTTCATCGGGCACTGTTGGAAAAGGTTACAGGTCCCCGATCTTACACACGGAGGGGTGTATTACAAGTGGAAAGCGCCTCGGGGGTTCGGGGTTTGGGGTCCCTCAAAGCAGGATCTTCATGAGGTCGATGGCGGGAATTTTCTGGGCGGCGAGGGTCCACAGGGTGCCGACGGCGATGGCGACGCCGTAGGGGAGGGCCGTCGTCTCCAGTTCCTCGAGGGAGATCCGCCTGCGCTTCGGGAGTATCCACGAGGTGATCATGATCCATAGATTCTTCAAGGTGTGCCCGAGCCGTCCTTCGATGACGACCCAGAGGATGGCCAGAAAAAAGCCTGCGATGACCACGTGCAAAAGGGCCGAGAGGATCCCGGGCCAGCCCGAGAGGGCTCCCACGGCTCCCATGAGCTTGATGTCTCCCGCCTCCATGCCCCCCGTGAGGCCCATGATAAAGAACACCACGAAACCCAGGACCAGGCCTCCCGCCGCGAACCCGAGCCCCCTGCCGCCTCCCGCCAGAAATCCCAGAAGCAGACCCGCGGCCATGCCGATGAGGACGGTCTCGTTGTCGATTTCCCGACGCTTCAGATCGGTATAGGTGGCGTGGGCCATGATGGCCGTCGAGACTGCGAGGGTGAGGGAGTAGTGGAGGGAGGGGGAGAGGATCACGAGGGGATCAACTGTTGGAGAGGAAGGCGGTCACTAGCCGTCGTTGCCCATGGCGAAGGTCTTCAGGGTCTTGGTCTTGGTGTGCTTGGACTCGGCCTTCTTGGCGCCGGTGGTCACGTTGGTGTCGCCGGCGAGAGCGTTGGCGGAGGAACCGAAGAGCTTGCGGATGTCATCGCCGAAGAGGGTGATGACGCCGATGGCGGCGATGGCGATGAGGGCCACGATGATGATGTACTCGGTCATGCCCTGGCCTTTTTTGTTGTTGCGGATGTTCTGTACGGCGTTGTTCATGGGATTTCTCCTTGGGGTGAGAGGTGATGGTTCGGGTTCCATTACCTTCAACTTACCCTCTTTGGGTCCGCCCCGGTATCGGTCAATTGACCTATTTTTTTGAGGTAGGCACGTCGAAAACGCATATGTCTCTTGAATAACTTG
>QKIM01000108.1 GCA_003249585.1 Deltaproteobacteria bacterium | reverse complement strand
CCTCCAGGAGTTCCGCTCCCTGGCCTTCGCGGCGCTCAAGGATCTCCTCGTGCGGCTAGCGGACAGGTATTACGTCTGCCTCTTCATCGACAACTGCCAGTGGGCCGACGAAGACAGCGGCAGGCTCCTCGACACGCTGGTCTCGGAGCCGGGCCGTCCCGTGCTGTTTTTGATGCTCGGGCAGCGAACGGTCGGCACCGACGAGCGCGAGCAGGCGGGGAGCCGGGAGCTGGTGGAGGTTCCCTGTGAGATGGTCCGCATACCGCTGGGGCCTCTCGATCCCGATGAGTCGGCGTTGATGGTCACACGGATGGACAGGTTTCAGCCCGATGTCGAGAAGCTCAGACCGGAGGTGGTCCAGCGGATCGTGCAGGAGAGCCGGGGCCACCCGCTGTTCATCCAGGAGCTGGTACGGCATCTGGCCGAGCGACATGACGAATCCAAAGAGGTGCCGCCACTAGAGCTCGACAGTGTCCTGTGGAGACGGATTGAGCGCCTGGAGGAGCCCGAGCAGCGGATCGCCGTCGCGGTGAGTTTTGCGGGGGCGCCGCTGCCCCTGCGGGCTCTTGCGGAGCTGCTGGATACTCCGGCTGGACAGGTCCTGCGCGGTCTTCAGGTGCTGCAGATCGCGCACCTGGTGAAGTCGAGCCAGAGAGATGGAGAGCGTCTCTATGAGCCCTTTCACGACCGTGTCCGGGCAGCGGTCAAGAACAATACGGACGAAGAGGCGGCCCGAAGCTGGCACCACCGACTGGCCTATCTCTTCAAGGCCCTGGCGGATACGAGCCCCAAGACCCTGGGATACCACTTCGAGGCGGCGGGGGACGTGGGGTTGGCAATTGGATACTACACCTCCGCAGGCAATGTCGCCACGGAGAGCCTGGCCTTCACACGCGCCGCGGGGCTTTTCCGCAAGGCGCTGGTGCTGAGAACGGAGCACAACCTGGGGAGTGTGGAAGAGATCCGGGCGCTGAGGCTGCTCCTCTCCTCTTCGCTCACCGCCGCGGGGCTCGGGCGCGAGGCAGCTCTGGAATTGACGCTGGCCATCGAGGGGGCAAACCCTGTGGAGGCGATGGAGCTGCGGCAGCGGGCCGGAATGCAGTATCTGCGCGCAGGATACTTCGACGAGGGGATCAGCGTGTTGCACGACCAGCTCCGCCAGATGCACATTCATCTCCCGAAGCCGGGGTGGAGGACGCTGTTGGCCCTCGGATGGCGTCGGCTGAGGCTTCGTTTCCGCGGGCTCTCCTACAGGGAGCGCGACGAGACGGAGATCTCCGGCGCGGTGCTGGCTCGCCTCGATCTGCTCAAGACCGTGTCGAGGACCGTAGAGAGCCTCCTGCGTGCCTCCATGTACGCGACCCGGTGGGTCCACGAGGCGCTCGACGTGGGGGAGCCCATCCGGATTCTCCAGGCGGCCTGCATGGAGGCGAACTATCTCGCGGCGACTGGGAGCTTTGATTCAGCCTACGCGCGCAAGGTGACGCGGCTGATCACCGCCATCCTCGAGAAGCACGGCACTCCCTTGCATCACGCCTACCTCGGGGCAGCCATGGCCTATTCAAACTACATGGGCGGCCAGTTCGGCGAAGCCCATAAAAAAGCCGTCAAAGTCCTGTCCATCATCTCCCCCGAACGGGACACCCACTGGGAAGCGGCGCACATGCACTTCATCGAGCTGTGGTCCCTGTTCTATCTCGGTGAGATCAAGGAGATGACCCGGGTGGGGACGGCCTTCTTCAACGACTCCATGGCCAGGGGCGATGTGTGGAGCGCCTCCGGGGCGCTCCTGGGACTCAACAACCTGGTCTTCCTGAACAAGAGCGGACCCCAGGAGGCTCTGGCCCAGGCCGATGAGTTCATGTCGCACTGGTCGCGGGAGGGGTACCATCTCCAGCATTTCTGGCACTTCATTACCCATATCCACGTGGACTTTTTCAATCATGAGAGCAGGCGGGCCCACCAGCGCATCGAAAAGGAGTGGGAGCGTCTCAAGGGGTCCATGCTTCTTTTGGTTCCCTCTATCCGGTGTGAGGCGCTCTATATGCGGGGGCACGCCTGCCTGGAGATGGCGAGGACGGCGGCTCCCTCCGCTGCGAAGGGGCTGCTCAGGCAGGCCAGGCGTGACGCTTCAGGGCTGGCAGGGGGAAAGAACTCCTGGTCCAGGGCGATGTCGGGGCTGTTGCGGGCCAACGTCAGCCTCGTTTCCGGAAACATGGACCGAGGTGTCCAGGAGATGAAGGGATGTATCGAGACCTTTACAGCGCTCGATATGGTCATGCATGCAGCTGCCACCCGATGGCGGTTGGCGGGGATCATCGGGGGCGATGAGGGCGCTGCCCTCGAAGGTGCTGCGAGGCGTTGGTTTGTTTCTCAGGAGATTCGGGATCCCGAGGGGACGGTGCGCCTTCTGGTGCCCTGACCTGGGACCCCTGCGGAAAGGACGAAGATCATGGTCGAAACCACAGAGCGCGTCCGGGCTGATATGTGGCAGGGTGCCGTGGAACGATATACCCGAGAGGGGGGTATCTATCCTGGATGGACGACCCTCCCGGGGGGTATGGGGTCGTCCGAGGGGACAGCCAGGGGGGGGCTCATGGATCGCTGGAAGGGACACCTCGATGGTTCGCTTCAGGATGCCGCGCCGCTCATGCTCTGTGGCCCTGCGGGGATCGGGAAGGGGACCTTCGCTCGTGAGCTCCTCGAAGGGGCAGTGGTGGCCGCGGGGCGTGGCCTGGTCCTGTGGGGGCGGTGTGACTGCTCCTGCCAGGGGGTCTATGGGCCCTTTGACGCCATGTTCTCCACTCTTGTGGTTCTCATGCGTCTGTTGCCCCAGGGAGAGGCTGTCCGGTACTTTCCCGGGGATTGTGAGGCGCTCACGCGCATGTTTCCGGTTTTTGGGCAGATAGAGGGAGTCATTTCCCGGCAGTCGCCGAGGACAGAGATGGAAGATCCTCAGGAGACGCGCCATCTGGCCTGTCGGACGCTTGCCTCGGTGCTCACCTCCGTCTCGGCCGATGTCCCTCTGGTCCTCTTCGTGGAGGACGCCCAGCTGCTCGACAGGGACGGCATGCACCTCCTCAGGATGCTGAGTTTTGCGATTCAGGACGCGCACGTGTGGCCCCTCTTTCTGGTGGACACTTCCGACGGCTCGAGGACCCGCTCTCCTGAGACGTCCAATCTTCTTGGCGCGATGCCCAGGGAGACTGTCGTTGAGGTGCTGGAGCCCCTGACGCGCCAGGAGGCGACAGCGCTGCTCGCCGGTGAGGTCGAGCTCAGGGGGGTTGAAGTGGATGATGCGACGCGGGGCACGATCCTGGCGAAGGGAGGAGGACACCCCCTGCTCCTGCATGCTCTCCTCTCCATGGAGGTCATGCGGCCGGGGCGCGGGAAATTCCCCGAGAACCTGGAAGAGGCACTGCACAGCCTCCTTTCCATGCTCCCTTCCTCACACCTGAGAATCCTGCAGCTTCTTGGGGTGGCAGGCCACCCTCTGCGTCGGGAGTACATCGGGCGCGCCCTGGGACTCGAGTTCTCTGTGGCGGATGAGGCGCTGGCGACGCTGACGGAACACCGGCTCATCGGAGGAGACTGGAAGCTCGGCCACGGTCGGTGTGTCGACCCCCCTGGAGAGCCCGTCCGCGACGTGGCACTCCAGAGGCTGGACAAGGGCGCCCGCAGGACCTTCTCAGACGCCCTGGCCGAGCTCCTCTGGGAGCGACCGTCGACGCGTATCCAGGCCGCGCTCCATGGACTCGGGGGCAGCGCCGACAAGAGCGCGCTGGACAGGGTCTCCAAGAGCGCCGTGGAGGTTGACGCGCGCTTCGCTTTTCATCTGGCCGTGCGGCTGGAGGAATACGTGTATCGTCTGTTGACCACGGGAGAGGATGTGCCGGCAGACACCGTGCGACAGCACAGTGTCCGTCTGGCCACCTACCTCGCCCGCGCGGGGAGGAGCAAGGACGCGGCTGATCATTATCTCCGGTCGATTCCAGGGGCCATGACCGCAGAGAAGATCGACTGGCAGCGTCAGGCCGGCGCTCTTCTGCTCATGGCTGGAAAGGTCGATGAAGGGGTCCCGCTGCTGGCCGAGCTGCTCGAGGGGATCCGCGTCAGGCTCCCGCGCAGGGGGATATCCACCATCCTCGCCTTCCTGTGGCGTCGTTTCCG
>QKIM01000547.1 GCA_003249585.1 Deltaproteobacteria bacterium | reverse complement strand
GGAGAAGAAGACCCTTCAGGTGCTCGCCAAGACCGACATCGCCATCGTCGTCCTGGACGGCACCTCGCCAGACCACTCCTACGAGCGCACCCTCATCGAGAATAGCAAGGCCCGGAAGATCGCCGTGCTGGGCGTGCTCAACAAGACAGATCTGGCCCCAGCCGCCGAGGATCTCGTGGGGGAGCTGTCCGGTGGCCTGGGCATCCCCGTATACCCCGTCTCCTCCAGGGACGGCACGGGAATCAGAGCCTTCAAGGAGGCCCTGGCGAGGACCGTCCCGGCCGAGGAGGAGAAGTTCCGCATCGTGGGGGACCTGATCCGCCCGGGGGATTTCGTCGTGCTCGTCACCCCCATCGACAAGGCCGCACCCAAAGGCCGGCTGATCCTCCCCCAGCAGCAGACCATTCGGGACATCCTCGAGAGCGACGCCACCGCGTTGGTCTGCAAGGAGCACGAGCTCAGGCAGACCCTCGAACAACTGAAGGTCAAACCCAGGCTGGTCGTCACCGACTCCCAGGCCTTCCTCAAGGTGGCCGCCGACACCCCGCGGGACATCCTCATGACCTCCTTCTCCATCCTCTTCGCCAGACACAAGGGGGATCTGATCCAGCTGGTCAGGGGAGCCCGCGCCATCGAAAATCTCAAGGACGGGGACCGCGTCCTCGTCGCCGAGGCCTGCACGCACCACACCCAGTCCGATGACATCGGCACCGTGAAGATCCCCCGATGGCTGCGGCAGATCACGGGCAAGGAGCTGCGGTTCGACCACGTCTCCGGGGCGAGCTTCACCGAGACCGCCAGGGAATACGCCCTCGTGGTGCACTGCGGCGCGTGCATGCTGAACAAGCGGGCCATGATGCACCGGCTGGAGACCGTCGCCGCGCTGGGCGTCCCCATCGTCAACTACGGTGTCATGATCGCTTACGTCCACGGTATCCTGGATCGGGCCCTGGAGCCCTTCCCCCTGGCGAAAATGGCCTGGCAGGGCGAGCTGCAGCCCGAACCCTGAGTACCGACCGTTAAGGCCCCTGCCCGTCGTCCTCGCGAGTGCGTGGACCAATTTTCACCTTTGATTTCAACAAACGGCGTGGATTCCCGCCTCTGCGGCAGATGGACGCGACAGGGCGACTTTACTCCTCCCCGGGTGGCAGGAGGGTGGACAGGTGCGCCAGGGCGCCGTCCCGATCGTCGAAGAGCCCGTCGAGCTGGGCTTCGTAGCAGGCGTCCAGGAGGGTCTTGAAGGCGGGACCCGGACTCAGACCCGCGGCGATGAGATCGTCGCCACTGACGAGGGGGCTGGGCATGGCCTCCATGGCGGGGATCTCCGCGGCGCGGCGGCGGGCATCCTCCCAGTCGGTGAGGTTTCCATGGGAGGCCAGGGTGTCCAGCCGGTTGAGCTCCAGGAGCAGCTCGAACATGGTGGCACCATCTCCGTAGTCCCCGGCCATGGGGAGCCCAAGCAGCCGCTTGAAGGTGGCGACCCTGAGCTGGGCCGCGCCCGTGAGCTTCATGTGGTGTTCCACCAGGGCGCTCGCGTCCCGGATGAGCGCCGAGGAGCAGCGCAGCTCCTTGAGGATATGCCTCGCCAGCTCGGCGCCGATGTGCTCGTGGTGGTAGTAGGTGAGGCGCCCCTTGCGCATCGTGGCTGCCTTCCGCTTGCCCACGTCATGGAGGAGGACGGCGAAGGCCAGGACCGGATGGAGGGGAGGCCGGGCGTGGGCGAAGAGCAGCCTGGTGTGGGTGAGGACGTCCCCCTCGGGATGAAACTGGGGGGGCTGCTCCACGTCGCGCAGGGCCGCCACGTCGGGGAGGATGACGTCCAGGAGGCCCGTCTCGTCCAGGAGCCCGAGCGCCGCCGCCGGCGCCGGCCCCGTGAGCATCTTCTCCAGCTCGTCGCGGATGCGCTCCCCGGAGACACAGGTGACCATGGAGGCCATCTCCATGATGGCGTCGCGGGTTGGGCCCTCGAGGGCAAAGCCGAAGCGGGCGGCGAAGCGCACGGCACGGAGCATGCGCAGACGATCCTCGCCGAAGCGGGCCCGGGGATCGCCGATGGCACGGATCACCCCGGCCTCGAGATCGGCCAGCCCCTCCACATGGTCGATGATCTCCCCCGTCTCGGGCGCCATGAGCAGCCCGTTGACGGTGAAATCCCTGCGCATCACGTCCTCGCGGGGGCCCGTATATCGGATCTCCGTGGGACGACGGCCGTCGACGTAGGCTCCATCGGAGCGGAAGGTGGCCACCTCGAAGGGGTACCCTCCCGAGAGGACGATGACCACACCGAAGGCGCGGCCTACGGGGACGGTCCGCGCGAAGAGCGCCTCCACCTCCTCGGGGGTCGCGCCCGTGGCGATGTCCCAGTCCTGGGCGAGGTTCCCCATGATGGCGTCCCGCACGGCGCCGCCGGCGAAGTAGGTCTCATGGCCGGCCGCAGAGAGTCGCCGGGTCACCGCCAGGGCGGCCTGAAAATGAGGGGAATCGGGGGGAAGTACGTGCATGGGAACCGAATGCGCCGAGGATGGCGCCTCACTCCACCACAAGGAAGGAGCGCTTCTTGAGGATCTGCCCGCCTCCGGTGAGGAGGCGCACGTTCCAGTCTCCGGCGAGGTTGACCGCGCCCGTCTCCGTGTGACGGATGGAGGACCAGATGAGGTACCGGTCGCCTGAGATCTTCAACTTTCGGAGTGGTTTCTTCGTGACTATCTTGCCGTCCATGCGCCACTCGTGCAGGAAACGGTCCCTGGGATTGACGGGGCTCTCCAGGACGTGCACGCAGTAGATCTCACGATTCTCCATGTCCAGTCGGTGGATCCGGTAGACCCCGTCCCCCCGGGGAAGATCTCCACGGGAGGGTGCCCGGGCCGTGAGGGTGGTCTGGGAGACCTTGAGGGGCGTGGGCGGGATGAATCCCCGGATACCGTAGCATCCACCGGCCACGAGGGCTCCACCCAGGAGCACCCAGCGCAGGTGTCCCTTCTTGAAGAGCCACCGCGGGTAGTGCAGCACCACAAACCCCAGCACCGCCAGGAAGGCCGCAAGGGGCAGCGTATACTGGCCGGGAAGCGGCAGAAAGAGCGGCAGGAGCAGGTTGAAGCTGGCAAAGAGACACAGGGAGTAGTATCCGGCCCGAAGCAGCTTCTTCTCCATGAGCCAGTTGTCGAAGATGAGATCCTGAGTGGAGAGGATGGCCATGAGTCCCACCACCACGGTGAAGATCACCGAGGGCGAGGAGAGGACCGAGGCCTCCCAGTAGAAAGGGATCATGAAGAAGTACAGCCCCTGGTACATGTTCTTCATGAAGTAGTTGAGGATGAGCTTCACCCCCCGCTGCTGCCGGCCGCTGCGCTGCTCCCAGGCCCCGATGCGATCAAAGACGATGAGGAGCAGAAGCAGCGCCATGAGGTACATGGTGAGCTTCTTGACCTGGCCGAAGTCCCCGTGGAAGAAGATGATGACGAGGATGCCGAAGGTGAAGGCCCAGGTGGAGTGGATCCACCAGAGCACCTTCTCATGGGCGTGGAGCAGCTCCTTGAATTTGGTCCACCAGGAAAAGAGAATCATCCGGTACCTCTGGACGAGACTATCAGAATCCCCCTGCGGGTACAACTTTCCCAGGGCTGCTCGGGGTCAGCTGGAGACGGGACGGGTTCGAAGGGGAGAATTACTTCTCGAAGGTCTGGTGGAAGCGCTTTGCCATACGGGAGACGAGGCGGGAAGCCTTGTTCCGGTGGATGATGCCCTTGGAGGCCACCACGTTGATGTATTCCGAGGCTTTCTTCACGAGATCGAAGGCCGCGTCCTTGTTCTCGCCGGTCAGAGCATGACGGGCGCGCTTGATGTGCGTCCGCATGGTGGAGACGAAGAAACGGTTGACGGAACGGCGTTTGAGGCTCTGCTTGTGACGTTTGATTGCTTGCTTGTGGTTGGCCATCTTCTCATCCTTAAAACAAACCGGGACCTTCCGGTGTATCTGTTCTCTCTTCGGCGACAGGGGTTTCCCGGCCACCGAGAGGGGAATACTTAGCAATGCGCCCCACGTCTGTCAAGGATCAATTGAAAAAACCACGATCCCCCGGCGTCCCCTCTTGTCTTTGGCCCGAGAGTGTGACATAGCAGTCCTTCAGGAACCCCACTTTCATTGAAGCCCCTATCGTGCCATCCCTTCGGAGG
>QKIM01000001.1 GCA_003249585.1 Deltaproteobacteria bacterium | reverse complement strand
GTTCCAGGATCTCCTGGTCCATCCCTTCCCCGGTGTCCTGGACCTTCAGCATCACCCAGGTTCCGGGCCGGGCCCACGGGCGGCTCTGGCAGAATTCATGCGTCAACTCGACCTGTTCCGTAGAGATGGTGAGGGTGCCGCCGGTGGTCATGGCGTCCCGGGCATTGACACAGAGGTTGGTAAGGATCTGCCCCAGTCGCCCCACGTCGGCCCGGACGCTCCCGGGCTCCTCACCGGGGTTGAAGATCAGGTCGATGTCCTCCCCGATGATCCGGCGGAGCATCTTGAGCAGGTCGGCGATGGTGGCGTTGGGGTCGACGGTTCGCATCTCCAGCACCTGCCTCCGGCTGAAGGCCAGCAGTTGCTGCACGAGGACGACGGCGCGGCGCGCAGCGTTGCGGACCTCTTCGAGGTTCCTGCGCTGCTCGCTCCCCGTGGGAGCCTCCAGCTTCGCCAGCTCTCCGTACCCGAGGATCGCCTGCAGGATATTGTTGAAGTCATGGGCGATACCACCGGCGAGCCGACCCACGGACTCCATCTTCTGCGACTGATAGAACTGCTCCTTGAGGGCTTCCTCGTCGGTGATGTCCCGCTTGACCGCCACGTAGTTCACGGTGACCCCCGACGCGTCACGGACCGGCGTGATGACCGCCTCCTCGATGAACCGTTCCCCGGCCTTGGTCCGGTTGACCAGCCTGCCGACCCAGGGTTCACCCGCCCCGAGCCGTTCCCACAGGGCGGCATAGAAGGCCACATCGTGCTCGCCGCTCTTGAGAATTCGGGGATTCTGGCCCAGCGCCTCCTCCCGGGTATACCCCGTCACCTTCTCGAAGGAGGGGTTCACATAGAGGATGGTCCCCTCGGTGTCGGTGATGACTACGGACTCGCTGGACTGCTCCACGGCCATGACCAGGCGCTCCTGCTCCCGGGCTGCAGCCCTACGAGCAGAAATATCCCTGAAAAAACTGACTATTTTTCCATCACCAGATGAAAACTGGGTGGCCAGCACCTCCACGGGGAAGATGGTCCCGTCGGCACGAACGTGCCTGGTCTCAAAGAGGGTGGAGCCGTCAGAGGTCATCTCCGTGAGCCCCCACCTGATCTGTTCTGCGCTGTACTCGGCGTTGATTTCGGAGAGGTTCATACCCACGATCTGGTCCCTGGAATACCCGAGCATGCCGCAGGTGGCGGCGTTCACATCAAGGATGCGCCCGTCCGTTCCGGCCATGAGGAACCCGTCGGATATGGTCTCGAGGATGGACTGAACATAGGTCTCCCGTTCGCTCAGGGCCTCGAGGGCCTCCTTGCGCGGGGTGATATCCTCTATGACGGTGATGAAGTACGAGGGCTGACCATCGGGCTTGTGCACACAGCTCACCGTGAGGCGCACCCAAATGGTCGAGCCGTCCCGTCGCAGGTAGCGCTTCTCCGTGGAAAAAGAGTCCAGGACGCCTTTGAGCAGATCCTGCCTGGCCGCCAGATTGGCCGGGAGATCGTCGGGGTGGGTGAGGGATTGGAAATCGGTCTTGAGGAGCTCGGCCTTGGTGTACCCGAGGATGTCGCACAGGCGCCGGTTCACCTCCAGCCACCGCCCGGTCTTGGAGACCCGGGCAATCCCCACCGCCGCCTGGTGGAAGGTGGCCAGGAGCCGCTCCTGGCTCTTGTGCAGCTGCTCCCTGCTCTGCTCGAAATAGATGAGGACCATGGCCATGGAGGCGAAGAGACCGAGAACCGTGGCCAGGATGTACCCCGCCGAGCCGACCCAGGGGAGCGGCTGCAGGAAAGGATAGTCGAGTTTGTGAACCCCCCACAGGATGAAGGTCCAGCCCGCTACGTATTTTACGGGTCCCGGGACATGGAGCAGCCTGAGGAAGGTGACGCCGGTCCAGATGTTCACCGCACCCAGCAGGGCGAAGATGGGGATGGTGAACCAAAGGAAGGGTACCCGGGCCAGGATGGCGATGATGATCCAGCCCGTCCCCACCAGGGAAACGATAAACCACCAGTGGGGGATCCTGCGCCCGCTGAAACTGTATGCGCCCCACAGCAGGAACCAGCCGGCCCACACCGTCGAGATCTGGTTGAGGATGAGAAACACAGGGTGGGGGTAGACCATGACATGGAGCAGAAGGAAGATGTACCGGAAGGTATAGATTCCCCACCCGAGAGTCCACACCTTGAGAAATCGCTGCCGCTCAACATGGAAGAGGTAGGCATGGACGATCGAGAGGACCAGCGAACTGACCAGGGTCGAGACCACCGCGGGGATCAACCACTCCATGAGATGACCTTCCTGGACGACCATTCGTAGTGCTGCATACTTCCCTTTCCATAAGACCCGGACTCCACCGTTCCTCGGACCTAAGGGCCATTGTAGCTACTCCCCTCATCGCTCGCAATCCTTCTTTTTTATTAACATTTAAGTTGTTCGTCAATGCACGGCTGCCGCCTGCTCCAGCGGGGGGCCGACGATCTCGGTCGTGGTAAAGCCGAAGGTGAAAGCGAAGCCGATCCGGACGAAAAAGCCCTGCTGGTTCCCCAGAATTCCAGAGCTCTCCTCGGAATAGTCCGTTCGATAGAGCCAGGAATACCCCGCCTCCAGGTTCGCCGAGACGAATCGTCCCAGGCGGTAGTCGGTACCCACACTGAGCCCGAACCCCAACTGCATCTGGTCCGGTGAAGAGGTCAGGGTGTCGGCGGGGAGACTAATGAAGTTGTTGATGAAGGCCCCCTTCACGAAGAGGTTCATGAAGGAGCGGGGATCCTCGAAGAGATAGAGGGAGAAGGCGGTCTCCAGCCTGAAATCCCGGCGTCCTCCGTCGAGATCCTGCAGCAGGCTCCCGCTGAATTCCAGGGCGAAGTGGGGAGTCTGCCGGACCTTCAGCGTGGCGCCCACCCCGGCGAGGGTCGTGTCGCCATACCCGACGAGATCCCCGTGGAGGGTGAAATACGCCCGTCCAGGAGTTTTCTTCGTGCGGGGGGGCTCCTTGGGGACCACGGGATCGAGGGGAACGGGGGGAGCGGGCCTGAAGACCTTCAGCCTGCTGCTCATGCCGATGGTCGGAGCCTTGGACACCCCCTGGGCGGGGAACGGCGACTCCCGCGGAGGTTCCGAGAGCATAAAGAGAGAAATGAGGGCCACAGTCAGCGAGGTCATGGTCCCTGGTTCCGCAAGGGCGGTGCCAAGATGCCACGTCGCCGGATCAACCCGGAGAGAACCGTGCAACTCACGAAAATATCACATGTTACATATGGATTCCCGGTCTCGTGACGCTGTCGCCCGGCGACCACAGTCCCGCCTGGGCCACCAACGGACGTTCACACTTTTTTTATTTTAACGGGAGGGGGGTCAGTGGGGGAGGCGCCCCAGCGCGACGGAGGCTTCCTGCTTGACCAGATGACAGCGGTCCCTGCGGGCGCGCCGCAGCGCCCTGCGCAGCACGGGGTTGCGGACCGTGGTCTCACCCATGGCCCTGGCCGCCCGATACCGGACCAGGGGATCCCCGGAGGAGAGGCTGCGCAGGATCTGGGGAAGCAACTGATCCACGGCACGGGAGGCGTAGCTCAGGAGGAACAGGCTCGCAGCCCGGTGTGCCTCGTCCCCCTGTTCCATGCTGTTGCGCAAGGCACGGACCTGAAGCGACACCCCCTTCTTGGGACGAGTCTTGGACCCCTGGGCGAGAGCGGCCGCGAAGAGCGAGATGCTGGGATCGGGATCTGCGAGCGCGGCGCGGTTGACACGCAGCACAGCGTCGTGGGAGGGGTCGATCTCCGACAGCGCGATGAGGACGGCCAGACGCACCGAAGCGGCAGCCCGGCGCCCGGTCACACCGACCCCCTGCATGAAGAGATCGGCCAGGGGGTGAATGGCCGCGTGTGCCCGGGGCCCCAGGTTTCCCAGGGTCATGGCCGCGGGCTCGGCGAGCTCGGGATCCGAGAGCGCGCTGACAAGCCCGAGCAGCTGCTGGGCGGAGACGGTCTCGAGGACCTGTCTTGACCTCGTTCGGACCGTCTCGTCACTGTGGACCAGCCCCATGAGCAGCACCGGCACGGTGACCTCGGGTCCGATGCCCCGAGCCCTCAGCCCCGTCTGGACGGCCTGATAGGTCAGAAGACGCGTCTGCCGCGCAGAGCGGACGAAGTACGGCATGGCCCGGCGACGTTCCTTCCGGGG
>QKIM01000384.1 GCA_003249585.1 Deltaproteobacteria bacterium | reverse complement strand
TCTCGCCCCGGCAGGACAAGTACTATCTCATCGAGCTCATCGACGACCCCCGCGGCATGCGGAACACGAGCTACACCGTCACCCGCACCGACAACCCCGAGATCGGCCCCCCGCTGTACCGCGAGGAGAAGATCACGGTCACCGACGCCTTCCGGGTGACCTTCATGTTCGCCAAGAAGATCGACTTCTTCACCTTCCGCTTCGGCATCAAGGAGTCCACGGGCGGCGCGGGCATGGACATCCACCTGCTGGACAACAAGTTCCAGCTCAGCGCCGACATCTTCGACTTCTCCGCCAACATCTTCCCCAGGGTGAAAATCGGGCTGCAGTGGGAATTCTACCGTCGCATGTTCCTCGTCGCAGGCATCGACGACCTCATGAACGACCGGCCACGGACCGGTGCCGGCGGCGGACGTGACTACTTCATCGGCGCCCAGGTCCGGTTCACCGACGAGGATCTCAAATCCCTCCTCATGATCGCCGGCAGCGCCATCAGCGGCTTCACCAGCGGCGGCAAGTAACGAACAGCGGGAACACCCCGGAAAGGCACAGGTCCATGAACGACAAACTGAACCAGACCAGATCGGAAGCCCTCTACAAAGAAGCCCTCGAGCTCATCCCCGGCGGTATTCTGGGGATCCGACGCCCCTACAACTTCGTCCCCGGAGAGTACCCCGTCTTCATCGAGCGCGGGGCCGGCGGCAAGATCTGGGACGCCGACGGCAACGAATACATCGACCTATTGTGCTCCTACGGCCCCATCATCCTCGGGCACCGGGAGAAGGAGATCGACGACGCCGTGGCCGAGCAGACCGCCAGGGGGTTCTGCTTCAATCTGGCCCAGCCCCTGCAAAACGAGCTCGCCAGGGTCGTTCGCCGCCTCATCCCCTCTGCCGAGACCGCCATCTTCGTCAAGACCGGCTCCGACGCCACCACCTCCGCCGTGCGCATCGCCCGCGGCTACACCGACCGCAAGACCATCCTCAGGTGCGGCTACCACGGCTGGCACGAGTGGTGTGTCGAGGTCAAGGGGGGCGTCCCCGAGAAGCTCTACGAAGACGTCCACCCCTTTGGATACAACGATATCGAGGGACTCACCGCCCTGGTGGAGAAACACCGCGACGATCTGGCCGCCATCATCGTGACGCCCGTGGGCCATCCCCTGGCCCACCCCGTGGTTCCCCCGGCCCCGGGCTTCCTGGAGGCGTGCCGGGATCTGGCCCACGACGCCGGCGGCGTGGTCATCTTCGACGAAATCCGCTCCGGTTTCCGCGTCAGCCTCGGCGGCGCCCAGGCCCGCTACGGGGTCACGCCTGACCTGTCGGTCTTCGGCAAGGCCATGGGCAACGGCTACCCCATCAGCGCCGTCGTGGGCAAGCAGGAGGTCATGTCCGTGGTGGAGGGCAAGGTCTTCATCTCCTCCACCTTCTTCCCCAACTCCCTGGAGATGGTGGCGGCTCTCAAGACCATCGAGATCCTCGAGCGGGAGAATGCCCTGGACACCCTGTGGACCCGTGGCGAGAAGTTCCTGGCCGACCTGGGCGCCGTGTGCGACGACGCCGGCTTCCCCGTCCAGATGACGGGCATCCCCGTCATGCCGTATGTATACTTCCCCAAGGATGATCAGGGCAGGTACAAGGCCCGTCGCACCCTCTTCCACACCTACGCCATCCGTGCGGGCGTGTTCATGCAGCCCTACCACCACAGCTACATCGCCGTCCGTCACACCGACGAGGAGCTCGCCAGGGTCGTGCAGGTTTTCAAGGACGGCCTCGCCCACGTCGCAAGGGCCATTCCCTGACATCCTCCCCTCTTCGCCCCTCTCTGTAATCCTCACTGCACCGGATTTCCACAGCTTTGACTCGGGAAAAAATGCACAAGTTTTCTCCTTGCGTTTTGGGGGGTTGATGCAGTATGAACGATTCAAACAGGTTTCACAGCTAAACAAGCTGCGGAACCCGTCGGGATAACGTTTGAAAACCTTTTACAATCTGGGAGCGTCTGCATGAGCACATTCAACTACGAAGAGGTCTACAATTCCATGGATCCCTGGTCCTACATTCCCGAGAAATTCAACATCGGCTACGCCAGCTCCGACGCGGTGTGCGACAAGGGTCACGCCGACCGTGTGGCCATCTACTGGGAGAACTCCAACGGCGAGAAGCGCCAGGTCACCTACGGCCAGCTGCGCGACGAGACCAACAGGTTCGCCAACGTCCTCACCAAGTACGGCTTCGGACGCGGCGACGTCCTCCTTCTTCGTATCTCCAACCTCGTGGAGTTCTATGTGGTGGCCCTGGCCGCCACCAAGGTGGGGGGCGCCTTCATCCCCACCTCCACCATGTTCCGCGAGAAAGACATCGCCTACCGCCTCGACGACGCCAAGGTCAAGGTCGTGGTCACGACACCCCAGCTGGTCGACGTCGTCGACGCCGTCCGCGACGAGGCCGCCACCCTCGAGCACGTCTTCGTCATCGACTACCTGGGCGAGACCGCCACGGGCGAGCGCCACATCAGTTATTCCAAAGAGATGGCCGAGGCCTCTGCCCAATTCACCTGCGCCGAGACCCGCAACGACGACATCGGCTTCATCGCCTACACCTCGGGCACCACGGGAGATCCCAAGGGCGTCGTCCACTACCACCGCTACGGCATCGCCTACGAATACCTGGCAAAATTCTGGTACAACTACGACACCCCCGACACCATCACCTGCCCGGCCGAGATCGGCTGGCTGCTGCCCGTGTCCTCCTCCTTCCTCTTCGCGCTGCATCGCGGCATGTCCATCGTCCTCTATCATGAGATGGGCGCCTTCAACCCCGAGAAGTGGTTCGAGATGATGCAGACCTACGGCATCTCCGTCTTCATCGGCACGCCCACCATGTTCCGCATGCTCATGAAGGTCGAGAACGCCGAGAATAAATATGAACTCTCCAAGTGGCGAGAAGGGGTGAGCGCCGGCGAGCCTCTGGCCCCGGACACCTTCGACCAGATCAAGCAGCGCTTCGGCGTCACCCTGCGTGACGGCATCGGCATGAGTGAGTGCATGGTCTACGTCCACAACATGATCAACATGGACATCTACCAGGGCTCCTGCGGCAAGATCGGCCCCGGCATCGTCATCGAGCTCATGGAGGTCCCCGACGAGGACGACGAGGAGTCAGGCGGCAGGCTCAAGCCCGTGCCCGAGGGCGAGCCCGGCGTCCTGTGCGTCAAGATCGACAGCCACCCCGGCATGATGAAGGAGTACCTGAACAAACCCGAGGCCACGGCCGAAGTGTTCCGCAACGGCTGGTTCTACACGGGCGACGTGCTGCGCAAGGACGAGAAGGGCTACTTCTGGTTCATCGGTCGCGCCGACGACGTCATCAAGGCCTCGGGCTACCGTATCTCCCCCTTCGACGTGGAGAGCTCCCTCATGGGGCACCCCGCCGTCCACGAGGCCGCCGCGGTCGAGTCTCCCGACCCCGTGCGCGACAAGGTGGTCAAGGCCTTCATCGTGCTCAGACCCGGCTATGAGGGCACCCCGGAACTCATGAAGGAGCTGCAGAACCACGTCAAGAACAACGCCGCCCCCTACAAGTACCCCCGGAAGATCCAGTTCGTCAATGAACTGCCCAAGACCCAGTCGGGCAAAGTAAAACGCAAGATGCTGCGTCGCATGGAGTTCCAGGGCACTCCCTATCAGGTCTAGCGGTGGCGTGAGCCCCGCCCGTGGGGGCCTCTCAGCTTGACATCGGCCGGGCGAGCACCCATAGTGCTGCCAATGAAGAAGCACAGCCCCCTCCTCTTCCTCTCCTTTTTCCTCACGACCGCGCTGACCTTCGCTCTCATCACGATCCCGAGCTACATCTACTGGACCAAGGGGCAGAGTCTGAAGATGGCCATCCTCTTCGGAGGATCGGGCGCCGTCCTCTTCGGCCTCATCTACGCCACCTACAAACTGCGGACCCTCTATGAATCGACGGTGGACCTGGACTTCTCGGGGATGGCCGTGAACCCCGAGGACCGCGTCTGCAAGGAGCTCAGACGACTGGGGTACCGCGAACAGGACGGCATGGTCTACTTCGCCGGGTTTCGGGCGGACTACTACATGGCCCCGGACATTCGACTCTCCCGGGAGGAAGACCACCTCAGGATCGTCGGACCGAAATTTTATTTATCCAAGTTATTCAAGAGACATATGCGTT
>QKIM01000140.1 GCA_003249585.1 Deltaproteobacteria bacterium | reverse complement strand
GCGGCTTGGAAGTGCGCCCCGTTGGCCAGAACCCGCTTCGCCGCCGTTTCGAAGTTCCGAGGGTCGTTGAGGGCGTCGAAGATGCGAAAGATGTCGATGCCGGCCTCGCAGGCCTCGTCTACGAAAGCGCTCACCATGTCGTCGGCATAATTTCGATAGCCGACGAGGTTCTGGCCTCGCAAGAGCATTTGGAACTTGACCTCTTTCGGGATGAAGCGGCGCAGGCGCTTGGGGCGTTCCCAGGGGTCCTCCCCCAGAAAGCGGTGCATGGTGTCGAAGGTGGCTCCACCCCAGACCTCCATGGCGTGATATCCGACCTTCCCCACCTTCTCCGCGATGGCCTCGATGTCCTCGGTGCGCATGCGGGTGGCGAACAGGCTCTGGTGGCCGTCGCGAAAGGTGAGATCGGTGATCTTCAGCGGGACTTTGGCCGTCTTGCTCATCGCACACTCCTCCTCTTCGGGGTCGCTCGGTCCCGACGGGGGCTGGATTCTACCAGGACTTGGGAATGCGGCGCTGCCATAGATCGCGCAGCGCCATGGATTCTTGCCGACCGGCCATGCCCCAAGGGGCGGCTACGGCAGCCGGAACGGGGGCGGGACTCGCTAGCGGGGCCGCGGCAATGGGCTCCGCTTCCGCGAGATACTGGACGACCGCGGCGACCGCCGCGGCGATTTTCTTCGCCGGGTGAGTACCCATCTATCCTCCCTCTTTCCTCAACTCAAGGGCCCTTGGCCAGAACCGCGAGCACCCTCGCCCCATTATCGCCGTGGGCCAGCAATCGGTGCCGCAGGCTCGATTCGAAATAGACGCTGTCGCCTTCGCGCAGAACGATTCGCTCTTTCTCGAGCAGGAGCTCCGCCTCGCCCTGCAAGATCAGCAAAAACTCCTCTCCCTCATGGCTGTACAAGGTCTCCTCGTCCCGCAGTCCGGCGTCCACGGTCAGCAGGAAGGGCTCCATAATCTTGTCGCGCTTCTTGAAGGTCAAGGCGTGGTAGATATATCCATGCTGACCGCCGGTGCTGGAGATCACCCGCGTCACCGCCGGCCGGTCCTCACGCCGGATGACCTCATAGGCCTCTTCCGGGCCCTCGTCGCGAAAGAAATACCCCACGCGTACACCAAGCACTTTGGCGATCTTAGACAGCGTGGCGATGGGAGGAGAGACGTTATTATTCTCCACCTGTGAGATCAAGGCTGGAGAGAACCCCGTCTCATCCGCAACTTCCTGGAGGGTCTTCTTGCGCGACAATCGCAGCGCCTTGATCTTGGCGCCAATATTGAATTCCTCTACGGTGCCCTCCCTCGCCTCCGAGACGCTCCCTCCGGCTTTGGGTTTGCGAGAACGCCGCCTCCCGCCTTTGGGGTTGAGCGCAAGCGAAGAGGGACGGTTCAGGTGCGGTTCCTCTGCCAAGGCGAAACGGCTTTCTCCGATTGTTCGGGGCGGGGCCTTCGGACCGGCGCATTTTATGTGAAGCGCTTGGGCCGGTCAAGGATTCTTAAGCGCGGATAAAACGCCTTTAGCCGAACTAAAGGATGGTGCCGGGGCATGAAAAAGCCCCTTGCTGGGCAAGGGGCTCAAAGTCTTTGCCGGACGACGGGATCAGGTCTCCTTTCCCACCTCGAAGCCGAGCCGGGCCGAGAGCTTTCGACCGGCCTCGACGACCAAAGGGATGAGTTCTGCATCGAGGCGGTCCTGGGTGAACCGATACGCGGGGCCGGAAATGGAGATCCCCGCGATTACGCGGCGGGTGTAATCACGCACAGGAACGCCAACGCAACGGATGCCCTCGTCGAACTCCTCGTCGTCCAGGGCGTAGCCTTGTTGGCGGATCTCCTCCAGTTGGCCGAGGAGAGCCCCCCGATCCGTAACGGTGTGCTCTGTGTAGCGCTTGATGGGATTCTCGGCCAAGACCCTCTCGATCTCGTCAGCAGACTCGAACGCGACCTGGGCCTTGCCGACCGCCGAGCAATACACTGGAAGGCCTACCCCGACACGGGAGATGACTCGCACCGGGCGAGTCGCCTCCACGACGTCGACGTACACCACCCGGTCGTCCCGGATGACGCCGAGGTAGGAGGTCTCGTTACAGCGCTCAACGATCTCTTCGAGGATGGGACGAGCCATCTTGAGCAGGCCCATGTGTTTGATAAAGACCTGACCCAGTTCGAGGACCTTCAAGCCCAGCCGGTAGTTGCCGGTGACCTTGTTCTGCTCCATGTATCCCCGGCTCTCCAGGGTGGCGAGCAACCGAAACACGTTGTTCTTGTGCAGGCCGAGCCGCTTGGACAGCTCGGTCACGCCGAGCTCCGTCTCTTCCCCGCGGAACTCTTCCAGGAGATCGAGCGCGTTGGTGACCGACTGGATGATGTAGCTGGATTTCTTTCTCTTGCCCACGAAGCACCTGCCTTACCGCCGGCCCCGCCAGCCGGCATCAGTAGCCCATAAGTGAAAGACCGTGCAATGTACATGGGGCGGCCCGGGGCTGTCAAGGCGCAGAACACGCTTGTCCGACAGCCAAACGATTCGTTTCCTCCTCCAGGTTCCCCGTCCCCCTCCGTTGTGGCAGGAAAAAGCTGGGCGTCGCTCAAACTCGCCGCGTAACCGTTGGGGCGAGTGCGTCAGCTTCGCGTCGGCAGCGATCCCAATGGTCGAGCAGAGTAAAATGCCGTTATATTTATGTCAAGAGAGAAAAACAAACGGGGGAGGCGTCGGCCTCCCCCGTCGGGGATGGGATCAGTCCTGCAGCCAGGAGTGGGAATAGAGCACGTCGCCGTTGAGCACCTTGAAGGTCTTGTACAGGACCTTCTCCGTGTCGTTCGAGGGGGCCACTTCCTCGCCGTTCTGGAGCTTCCCAACGTAGTCCACCTGGGCCTGCATCTTGCCCTGGCAGAGATCCATCATGTCCTTGTCATAGGCGTCGACGATCGCCGACTCCTGCCCCAAGTTGTAGAGCATCATCAGGTAGACGCGGTTCAAAACGGGCCGCAGATCGTTGGGCGCCCCGTTGGAGACGTTGGACAGACCACAGGTGTTCGTCGCACCCGGGACGATGTCCTTCACCATCGGCAGGAACTCCATGTACGCCTTGACCTGATTGATATCGACGGAGACCGGCAGCACGATCGGGTCGACCCAGTAGCGGGCGTGCTCGATCCCCAGCTCGTCGCCCATGGCCATGATGGTGGAGAGCGCCACCGCGCGCTCGCTCGCGTCCCGGGGGATCCCTTCTTCGCTCATGGTCAGCGCCACGAAATCGGCGTCGTACTTCTTCACGAGCGGCAGGCGCTCCTGCATGCTCTGGGGCTGAGCCGAGATCGAATTGACGAGGGCGCGCTCGTTGCACACCTTCAGTCCGGCTTCCACCGCCAAAGTGTTCGTAGTGTCCAGGGCCAGCCGTACGTCCTTCTTCACCTCTTGTACCGTCTTAACGAGCCACGCCATCATCTCGTCGCCGGCCTTCCGCGCGGGCCCCAGGTTCAGGTCCAGCATGTCGGAGCCTTTTTCGAGCTCCTCCTGGGCCATCTGCTGAATCGGGCCCTTGTTCTGCTCGCGGATCGCGGGTCCAATCGTCTTGGACATGATGTTGATGCTCTCGGCGATCGTATAGATCTTCATTCTGCTGATCCTCCTGAAGGTAAACGGTCACTCGCTGGGGGTGCCCGTTCCCCGTCGTCGGGGAAGCGGGAATCAGAAAAGTCCGGGACGGCCCTTGCGGGACCGTCCCGGTGCAGCGTCCGGCTCAGCCGTTCTTGGCCGCGTAGTCCTTGAGGAACTTCGGGATGTCCGCTGCCTCGCGGGGGCCGATGATGACGTCCCAGCCCTCGCCCAGTTCTTCCTGGAACTCACCGGAGAGCTGCGCCACGTAACCGGGAATGATGATCTTCTTGTGGCCGATCTTCTCGGTGATCCCGGTCTTCTTGACGAAGGGGGCCATCGCGTCGGCCACGAACTTACCGGCCGCCCACGCGGTGAGCACGCTCATCCCCTCCGTGTCCATGATTAGCAGCCACGTGGGCACGCGGCTCCCCTCCACCTCGGCACTGACCACGAAATAGGTCAGGGCGAAGTTGGTCGTGATGATCACCGGGCTGTTCGGGCCCGGGTTGTTGAGCTCGTAGATGCCCTGGTCCATCGTCATCGGCCGCTGCGGGTCGGTGTAGACGTTCAGCCGATACACCAGAAGGGGCAGG
>QKIM01000204.1 GCA_003249585.1 Deltaproteobacteria bacterium | reverse complement strand
GGACACCTTGCCGTCGGAGACCGTGAAGGTGATGAAGGTCGACCCTACGTTCCAGCTGCGGGGTTTCCACATGAACTCGAGGGTGGTGGGGTTGAAGGTGGCCCCGGAGGGCAGATGGGAGACGGTCCACTGTACGCTGGCTCCCTGATTGTTGAGGGTGAAGCGGAGAATCCTGCCCACCTTCTGGTAGGTGTAGTTGCGCAGCACGTAATTGCGCTGCAGCACGTAGTTCGGGTTCAGATAGCTCGAGGAGCCACCAGCCTTGCACGCACCCCGCTGCATGCACCAGTCCTTCATCTTCGTGTAGTCACGGTACGGATGGAAGCAGTGGGCGGGGCAGTACTGGTACCGGCTGTAGGAGCTGGTGTTGGAGGTGTACGGGTTGCCGCAGAAGGATTGGCGTTTGCACCAGTTGTACAGATTGGACGTGTTTCCCACGGGATCGAAGCAGTAGTATGGGCAGCCCTGAGGCGGCGAGACGGACTTCAGCGACAGAAAGGGTGTGCGCAGGGTGGCCGTCTTGCCGGCACCTGCCGCGGTACGGGGTGCGGCGGCGCCGATTGACGGATGGAACGAAAAGAGGAAAAGGGATATGGTCAGGGAGGATATGGTGAAAAGCTTCATCGCAGGCTCCTTGGGCTTGGATTCAGATGTGGTGACATGAGAACCATACTCCAAGCGGGAACAGTTATTCAAGGTGTTCCTGAAGAAAACACCCGGTGTTTCGAGCTCTGTGGCGGGCCATACCTGTGGCACACCGGGAAAACTTGCGTGGAAACACAGTCCCGCAAGCTGAAAACATGGTATAAAAGAGATTGTGATCCTCGACGCCCTTCCTGTCGGGGATTGGGAAAGGTTGCCATGAAAACGACTACCCTTATCCTTTTCTCGACGATGTTCCTCCTCTCCTGCGCGGGCGGGAGCACTACAGGGAGCAACAACAGCAACGCCGGGTGCGGAAACGCCGTGGCCGAAGGCGCCGAGGAGTGTGACGGTTTCGACCTGTCCGGAGCCACCTGCAGCACCCTCGGGTATGCATCAGGCACCCTCGCCTGTACGGAGAGCTGCACCTTTGATGTCAGTGGATGTGCCTCGTCGCTGTGCGGCAACGGCCAGATCGATCTCGGTGAGGAGTGTGACAGCAGCAATCTGGCTGCGGCCTCCTGCACCTCCCGAGGCTTCGATGGCGGGACCCTCTCGTGCAAGGACAACTGTACCTTCGACGAGTCGGCCTGCACCATGGAGAGCTGCGGGAACAACTCCCTGGATGAGGGCGAAGACTGTGACGGGCTCGATCTGGGCGGCTCCACCTGCAACGATGTGGGATTTGCCGGGGGGACCCTGCGCTGTGGCGCCAACTGCCAGTTCGACGTCACGGACTGTGAGGACTCCCTGTGTGGCAACACCATCGTCAACAGTGGTGAGGACTGCGATGGCCCCAACATGAACAACGCCACCTGCTCGAGCCTCGGCTACATGGGGGGCGTGCTCTCCTGCACCGCCAGCTGCCAGTACGACGTCTCCCTGTGTTCCGAGTGCGGAAACGGCTCCATTGACGGCAGCGAGGAGTGCGACGGAAATGATCTGGGGGGCGCGACCTGCAGCTCCCGCGGCTTCGAGAGCGGGACCCTGACCTGCAACTCCGACTGTACCTTCAACGATTCGGGGTGCACCAGCGCGACCTGCGGGAATGGTACCGTGGAGGGGACAGAGGAGTGCGACGGTTCGAACCTCGCCGGGGACACCTGCATCTCCCTGGGCCACGACGGCGGGACCCTGAGCTGCAACTCCAACTGCACCTTCAATGAGACGAGCTGCACCGACGCCCTGTGCGGCAACAGCACTCTCAACAGCGGCGAGGAGTGCGACGGGAGCCTGCTCAACGGCGGGACCTGCATCACCGAGGGATACACGGGGGGGACGCTGAGCTGCAACTCCAACTGCACCTACAACACCTCCGCCTGTACCGGCAGCAACTGCGGCAACGACACCGTGGAGGGCACCGAGGAGTGCGATGGCCTCGACCTGAACTACACCATCTGTGAGGATCTGGGCTACATCTGGGGCGGCGACCTCGACTGCACCTCCAGTTGCACCTTCGACGAGTCCGCGTGCCGTACCGCCTGCTTCTCGGACCGGTTCGAGCCCAATGGCGGTTCCTCCACCGCCGCCACCCTGACCGTGGGCACCGTCTACACGGACCTCGCCGCCTGCAACGGCGATGTAGACTGGTTCAAGTTTGCCTTCACCGCCTCCACCAATTATCGCATCGAGGTGCTCTTCTATGGCGAGGACGGCGATATCGACGTGGAATTCTACTACGGGACGGGGCTGCCCTACGTCGGGGGCGCCTACGTAAACAACGACGGGACCACCCCCGTCGACGACGAAATTTACAGCATCCCCGGTGGAACCTTCACCCAGGACGGCGCCTACATGTATTTCCGGCTCGGCGGGGAACCTCTTGGCGGTTCCTCCACTGACGCAGTACCCTACTGGGTCTACGTCCACACCTACTAGCCTCCCCGGTCTTTCCTTTCCGTGATCTCCTGGCAGGGGGCCTCCCCAACCATTGAAATGGGGTAAAAATTCCCATTGCCGGGTCGATCGTGACAGGAATGTCATACCTTGCCAGGGAGCGAGAAGACGCACCTCCCCCGCAGGGGGAGGCACTTCTTTGAATTATTGGGGGAAAACAAAGAAATCAGAAATCAGGCATTCATCTTGCAAATACAAGGGGTGCTGGTCTTGATGCTTAACTTAGCCTAATCTCTTTTTCGACGTTATCAGCTTCATGACCTTAATTCCATGAAGTCTTATCTGGCCTAACCTGTTTTCGACCTAGCTTATTCTCAATCGCTTATCGCTTAGCTTTCACTTTCTGCATATCGAGGGGTCTTTGCGGGGCCCTCGATATGTAGCATTCTATTCGCTTAGCTTAGGTCTTTCAACTCCTTGCCATTATCTTTAGCCTAGCATCACTTTTTAACCAGTCATCCCCTTTTTCCCCAAAAAAAACGGCGTCGAAGTGTATCTCAAGCACCCTGTTCGGTGCATAATATTGATTTTGCTTTAGGAAAGGGGATATGACAAGAATGTCATACTCTGCATTTTTTTGCTCTGTAGGGGCATAGATCTGGTTCCACTGGCCGGGCGGAAATGTCGCAATCCGGGCGGGAATTATGGTAAGGACATGTAATTACAGTGAATAAAAAATTTTGCGACAGGGATCACAGTTGGGGGGATGAACCGGCGCTTCCGGCGAAATTTCAAGGACGTCCTGCGAACGCCATGTGGAAAGTGGGGATGGGACTCGCTGAGGCCCAGACTTCCAGTGACCCCGACATCTCGTGAAAACTGGTGAAAATGTCAGGTCCGTCACCGGATACGGGGCCACCCGCAGGTGCGTCCGAGGGCTCTCCAGACCCGTCGGCCGTGCCCATCGGCGACGTGGGGGCCGAGGTTTTTCAGCACAGCGGGACAATCCTGTCCGGCGAACCGGACCACAACGGGCCACAGTGCCCTGGGGAGGGGGTGCGCAAGCAGGCGTCGCCAGAAGACGGCAGAGGGCTTTTGGGTGTAGCTGGTGAGGGCTTCGAGGAAGAGACCGGCGGCGTAGGCTTTTTTGCCCAGCGTGGGATCCTGCAAAACCTCCTTGAGGGTGGTGTCGAGGAGCGCGAGGATGGTGGGGCGGGAAGCTGTATGTCCCAGGCGGGCAAGGGAGAGTGCGAGGCGTGCCCTCCCGAGGAGGTCTTTCTCTTCGGCGAAGGCCTTGTAGACAGAAGGAGAGAGGGTCGTGAACCTGCACTCTTCCAGAATGTGCAGGAGGCCCGGCCACCGGGTTCGTTGGCCGATGGCTTTTTTCAGGGTAGGGACGCTGCGAACGTCACAGTGCTTCAGTAGATAGGACCGGACCGCCCCCGAGAGCTCTGGAACCACAGAGGCCAGATCGGCGAACCGCTCCAGGGGCAGTCGCCCCGGCCTGGTGGCCGTGACGGCAGCGGCACGAACCAGCGGATTCTCCGAGGAGAGAGCCTCGGTGACGAGGGTCTCTCCACCGGGCATGCGCGCGGCGCTGGTCACCGCCCGAGCCTTGATGGGAGCGCGAGGATCGGTCTTGAAGAGGGCGCTGACGTGCTTGAGCAGCCCGCAGGAGGGGCACCGCTCGGCGGCGAAGAGGTAGCGCATGCGCTGGGTG
>QKIM01000500.1 GCA_003249585.1 Deltaproteobacteria bacterium | reverse complement strand
CCGTGTACATGTCGTGTGTGAATTCAAAGACCTCGCCTTCGGAGAGGGGGATGAGCACCTTGGTAAACTTCAGGATGGAGGTGAGGTCGGAAGAGGCCAGGCCGAAGATGTCGGCGTCTCGGCGCCCAAGTCCGGCGTACAGGGACGAGCCACTCTTGATCGCCCAGCCCGTCTTGGTCACCGGATCCATGACGATGGCGGCAAAAGACCCCTCGAGCTCTGCCTGAGCCCGGACGATCCCTCGGCGCATGGCCATGCGCCGAGAACCGGGCGTTTCGACATCGAGGCTGGCGAGCTCCAGCGCGAAAAAATGTTCGATAGTGTGGACAACCATTTCGCCGTCGTTGTCGCTGAGCACCTCGTGGCCTGCCCTGGTCAGCCACGCCCGGAGTTGGTCGGTGTTGGTCACGTTGCCATTGTGGGCACCGTAGATGTGTGTCTTGCAGCGCACTTCGTGGGGCTGTGCGTTGGTCTTGTCCACGGCGCCGAAGGTCGCCCATCGGACCTGGCCGCAGAGGAGCTGCCCGCACATGTCCTCTATGCCTAGATCCTTGACGAGGAAGGAGGGGGCGCCCACCTCCTTGCGCAGATCGATGTGACCGGGGTCTTCTCCCTGGATGGCGATTCCCGTAGAGTCGTATCCACGATACTCCAGGGACCGAAGGAGTACAGAGCCTATCCGCCCCAGATCTTTACGAACACGGTCACTGATGAATCCCACTACTCCGCACATTGCTCACCTGTCTCTTCCGAAAACCGCAGAAAAATACCGCGGTGGAACTTTGTGATTGATTTTTCCATGTAAAATTATAAAACAGCATATGCTTCAACGGACCAACGGGTGCGGTGAAACGACCGGGAATGTTCCCTGGCTTTTTTTATCCGGTCTCGCCCCCGATTCGTCAACGAAAAACTGTACGCATGGCTGAATCGACGGATACTACACAGAACGAAATGCCCATCTCCAAGGAAGTGGTTGGGTATTTCAAGGATATGGCCACGAAATTCATGGGCACGGCGGATATTCTCGTCGAGTGCACCTATTGCCACGAATCGGTACCTGCCTGGGAGGCGCTTTGCGTTGCCCATCTGTTCACTGGTGGTATTCCTGCGCACCTCAGTTGCCCCATGGATGCCTTCCTTGAATATGTTGGGGAGCTCGGCCTCGAGCGGGGATTCCCCTACGACAGTTTTTCCAATCGTGTTGAGACGAAAATGGAGGCAGAGGCGAACAGTGGGGGCGAGGTCGTCTCCGGGACCATCGACCACGTCCGTACGCTCAACGGATAGTCCTTCGCTTTTCCCTCCTTTTCCGAAAGGTCGGCATTGACAACGGCGTGGTTTCACGATACATCAGTGCTCCTCCGGGGCGTAGCGCAGTCTGGTAGCGCGTTCGGTTCGGGACCGAAAGGTCGGAGGTTCAAATCCTCTCGCCCCGACAATTTACCGTCATTGTACAAAATTTCCGTGAGCAGGTGGGGTTCTGCGATTACAATGAGTGTAAAAAAGCAGCATGTTCTTGTGGCAGAGGGTTGGAATTCCACGGAATTTCATGGCGGCACGAGTATTTTTTCCATTGGGGTTGAAATGGTGATGCTTTCACGTTAGAACAGTGTTAGAGCAGACGCCAACTTCCAAGGGCAAGGTGATCCATGAATATTCTTGTTATCGACGACGAACGGGATATCTGTGATTTTCTCTCCGAGTTCCTGATGCAGGAGGGGCACGTGGTGGAAACCTTGAGTGATGCGACCGAAGCTATCGAGCACCTCAAGAACAACTCCTACCATCTCGTTATCCTGGATCTCATGATGCCCAAGGTGAGCGGTATGGACATCCTCGAGCAGGTGCGCACCTTTGACGAGGATCTGGCCATCATCATTCTCACCGGGTATCCCTCCGTGGAGAGTGCCGCAGACTCCATCGAGTATGGGGTGAGCGCCTACATAAAGAAACCGTTCTCCATTGATGAACTGCGGACCACCCTCTATCGGATTGCGCAGAAAAAGGGGCTCCTCTTCGAGAAGGAGTCCGAGCTTCACAAGGTTATTGGAGAAAACATCCGGAATGAGCGCAAGGCGAGGAATCTCACACTCAAGCAGCTGGCCCGCCGGACGCAGCTCTCCATAAGTCTGCTCTCTCAGATTGAGCGTGGCGAGAGCTCTCCCTCTATCTCCTCCCTGTACAAGATCTCAAACGCACTCTCCGTCTCCATCGCTTCGCTGTTCGGCGACTTCTAGCCCTCATTTGGAACCACCTCAATTTTGTGTCGGGGGCGGCGCCTGCACGAAGGGCCACTCGACCTCGGGGAAGGGTCAATGGGGAAATCTGTGCGCAGAGAGATTGGGGCGTCGGGGGACTGTGTGGATACGGGGATTGGGGGGGGCCGAGGGAATGTTGGAGTAAAGAGGATTTGGGGACGCCGGGGGAACGTGTGGAAACGGGGATTGGGGACGCCGAGGGAATGTTGGAGTAAAGAGGATTTGGGGACGCCGGGGAAGTGAAGGACCAGATGTATCGGCGGACACAGGGGACTCTGGGCCCATGAGAGGAAGCATCCACAGAAGTGGGGGGCTCGTGGGCAGCGCTCGTTGGGAGCATATTGAGCTGTCGCCTGATGGGCTGGTTTACATGGTTGTTGGGGAGGAATCAGGGAAGAGCGGGGGGAGGGGGGGCCAGTGTCTACCAGTGACCCTGGGCCAGCATGGAGCGGGCAACCTTCATGAAGCCGGCGATGTTGGCGCCAGCCTGGAGGTTCATGGGATGGCCATACTCTTCAGCGGCTTTCTTGGAAGCGGTGTAGGCGGCCTTCATGATGCCTTTGAGTTTCTCATCGGTCTCTTCGAAGGTCCAGGAGTAGCGGATGCTGTTCTGGGACATCTCGAGGCCGGAGGTGGCCACGCCGCCGGCGTTGGCAGCTTTGGCAGGCCCGTAGTAGATATTGTTCTTGAGATAGACGTCGATGGCCTCGGGGGTGGAGGGCATGTTGGCGCCTTCGGCGACGACTTTGCAACCGTTCTTGAGGAGGTTCTGGGCCTGCTCGCCATTGATCTCGTTCTGGGTGGCGTTGGGGAGGGCGATGTCGCATTTGCAGTCGAAGTCCCACACGCTGCCGTCATGATACTGCACGCCCACTTCCTTGGCGTAGTCGGACATGCGCTTGCGCTCGACCTCTTTGACTCTCTGGAGGACGGCGAGTTTCTCGTGGTTGAATCCCTCGGGATCGTAGACGAAACCGGTGGAGTCGGAGACGGTGACCACTTTGGCTCCCAGTTCGATGAGCTTCTGGGTGGCGTAGATGGCGACGTTGCCCGAACCGGACATCTTGACGATCTTGCCGGAGATGTTCTCATTGAGGTCGGCCATCATGTTCTGGGTGAAATACACCAGGCCGTAACCGGTGGCCTCGGTGCGGACGAGGCTGCCGCCCCAGTCCAGGCCCTTGCCGGTGAGGACGCCTTCGAATTTGTTGGCGAGTTTCTTGTACTGTCCGAACATGTAGCCGATCTCGCGGCCGCCGACGCCGATATCACCGGCGGGGACGTCGCAGTCAGCGTTGATGTGACGGAAGAGCTCGGTCATGAAGGATTGGCAGAAGCGCATGACGTCGTGGTCGCTCTTGCCTTTGGGATCGAAGTCGGAGCCGCCCTTGCCACCGCCCATGGGGAGGGTGGTGAGGGAGTTCTTGAAGATCTGCTCGAAACCAAGGAACTTGATGATGCCGAGATAGACGGAGGGATGGAAACGGAGGCCGCCTTTGTAGGGGCCGATGGCGCTGTTGAACTGGACGCGGAAACCGCGGTTCACGCGCACGTTGTTGTTGTCGTCGGTCCAGGGAACCCGGAACATGACGACCCTTTCGGGCTCCACGATACGCTCAAGGATGTTGGCCTTCACAAACTCAGGATGACGGTCCATGACGGGACCAAGGGATTCCAGAACTTC
Source organism: Deltaproteobacteria bacterium (assembly GCA_003249585.1). Classification (GTDB taxonomy): domain Bacteria; phylum Myxococcota_A; class Polyangia; order HGW-17; family HGW-17; genus SZUA-580. The sequence continues at coordinate 253 of QKIM01000500.1, read as the reverse complement.
TTTGACGGCCTGATGAAATTCATACTCTGCGGGGTTTTTCTGAATTACTTTGTCAATGATGGGTTGAACGTTCATGATATCCTTTCCTCTACCTACAAAAAAAGGTTTCAGTGAGTGGAGCCCAGGTCACCCTGTGTGACCCGGCGACGGTAATTTCGTTCGCAATTGGGACAATAGTAAATTTTCAACTTGTTACAAGAATAAGTTTCAAAAAAGCGATGCGGATAACACCATGAAAGAAAAGGAATAAACG
>QKIM01000595.1 GCA_003249585.1 Deltaproteobacteria bacterium | reverse complement strand
CGGTCGCTGCCATGGTATTTTGCGATTTCGCGCAACATGGCGTTTTGGGCCAGGTTGACTTTTGGCCGCTCTCTCTGGGGCCCCAACATGCTTCCCAGACGGAGCGGCACAGTGCAGAAATTGGATCTTTTCATTTATGTATTGTTTTTTTGGAACCCAGGCGATACCGTCAATACTGACGTCGAAAGGAACGCCATGACTGAGATGTGACCCCCTGATTGCCCAGAGTGGGTGCAAGGCCAAAGGCCAGTGCCCCCTCCGGACATGGTGGCCAGTTTCACCCGGAACAGGTGGTCACTTTCGAGGAGATTCCCAGGTCAGTTTCAGGAGATTGTGCAGTCGAAGGCGTTGCAGGAATTGTCGCTTTGGCGGATACGACTTTTAGTCCATCCGGATCACGTTTTTTCTGCTCGCACCCGGAGATGGTCAGGGAAATAATACTGAAAATCACACATATCTGAAGGGCTCTACCGAAAGGCAGGAAATACCATGCATTGTTTGGGGCGCCTTCTGTGTTGTAGCAATCTTTTTTCTCAATGCTGTGGCATTCCATAGGCTTCATTCCTTTCTTGGTTCGTAATCAATTTTGCACGCTTCAGGGCTAGGGACAACATGATTTTGAATGGTCCTGAGAATTGAGGGAGTGTCCAGTGAGCCATAGCGCACGGCATTCATGGTTCTTGCCTCCTGTTGTCCTCTACTTCGCAGGGTTGGTGGGTTCAGGGAAGCTTACTGGGGGGTCTGGGGGTCGTTGGGGGTCTCAGGGTCGTCCTTGCGGTGCTGTATGCCCCTGAGGAGAAGATCCTTGTTGAACTTGGCCCGGATGTCGGCCTGGCCATCGAAGGCGATGCGGGCGATGGCGTTGAGTTCTTCCACCTGATCCAGGATCCGACCCTTGAGTTCGTGTACGGCCACAGTGTCCGATGGGAGGCTTGCCCGGGCGGTCTCCTGGCGGGTGTCAGCCTCAGCCAGACGCGCGGCGGCCTGCTTGAGGAGCTCGGAGACCTTCTGGCCGGGGAAGAAGCGCTGAATGTGGGTGTCCAGGCGTGCTGCCAGGGGCGTCGCTCGCTCCAGGTAGACCAGGATGCTCGGGGTGCTGGTGAGCAGCTTCTGGGGGACGAAATCGTTGGCAGTGAGTCCCTCCAGTGGTGCGTCACGGGTGATGAGCTTCACGGCCTCCCGCAGTTTGCGGATGACGGCCTTGGCATCCAGACGAGCCTGGTTCTCGGCGGTGGTGAAGTTCTTCGCGGCAGTCCGGGCCTCCACCTTGGAGGCTTCGTTCTCCATCAGGGTGAGGATGTCGGCGGAAAGTTTGTCGGTCTGCTCCTGAGTCCACCCGTGTGCCGCAAGGCCCTCTGGGTGGGCGGAGGCATTACCGACGGAGATCCTGCCCAGCTGGGAGACGGTGGAGATGGAATGGTTCCTGCCTTTGTTGATAAGTCTTTCGTTGGCCATGTTGTGATACGTCCTTTCGTTTTGTGGTGTCTATGAAAACCCTCCGGCATGGCCCGGAGGGTGGGAAATGGGATTGTGCCCACGGGTACGCAAGGCTGATGGTGCATGGGGCGAAGCACACGGATGCGTGGATGTCGCCTGGGAGGTTTGGCAGAACCGGTTCGGGATTCTGCTGGTGCACCTTCGGGCGTCTGGTGGCTTCCCTTCGGAGGTCTGCAGGTATCCCTTCGGGGGTTGGCAGTCTTCATTCGGAGGTATGCAGGTATCTCTTCAGCAATCTGCAGGCATACATCCAGGGGTTTGGTGGTCTCCCTTCGGGGGTTTGCTGGTATCCATCGGGTCGACTGCCGAGATCCCGTCGAGGGTATGCAGGTTCCTCTCGATGAGTCTGGCAGTGTCCCTTCGGGCATTGGGTGGTATCCCTTCGGGGACTGGGCAGTGTTGATACGGGAGTATGCGGATCTCCCTTCGGAGCTTTGGGGGTCTCCCTTGGGGTCTGTGCAGGTCGTTCTTCGGGGATCGGCAGTGTAAAACGGGACGGAACGGCAGCTCCGGAGTCCGTTCACGGAAGGAGAGATCTGCTCAATAATTCCGTTGGCTAGCAGCGTGAAATCCATTACGGAGAAGTCTTTTCACTGCCATGGGGACTCTTCGACGCGCTGTTTCAGCGCCAGCCTCCCTAGGCTGGCACCAAACCGGTGCTACTCGGGAAGAGGAAACCCAGGTATCCGTGGGCACGAACACTCGACACAACTTGTTGTTACCACAAAATAAAACACCCGTATTCTGAGCTTGTCAATCCCATTTCCGGTGAGGAAAGACCCCCTGCCCGGACTTCACAGTGTCGGCGCACGGAGCGGTCAGGGGGTCGAGATGTCCAGGGTGAACTGGAACATGCCTTCGCTCCAGGTGTAATAGCCATCAATGATGACGTAGACCGTGGTGTTCTGCCCGGTGGTGTTGGTCCAGGAGACCTCCTCCACGGTGTCGTTGTAGGCGGCGCAGGTGCCCGCGATGTCGGCGCAGTCCGTGGCGATGACCACCGCGGCGTCAAAGCCGACGGAGTCCGTGTCGTGGATCTCCAGGATGTCCCCGGCGGGCACATCCACCGCGAAGATGGCGTCGGGACCGGCGCCGCGCAGAGAGGTGCCACAGGCGCCATCGTAATAGTCGTAGTTGCTGCCGAAGCCGGTCGTGTCGAAGGCGTAGGTCCCGGGGCCGAGGAGAATGGCCGGCCCGCCGGTCCCGGCGCCGCACACGTCTCCCGTACCGGTCGGATAGCAGAAGGAGGTCGTCCCGACACAGGTGTAGCCCGCCTCGATGGTGCATGTGGCGCTGCAGCCGTCGCCGTCGCCGAGGTTCCCGTCGTCGCACTGCTCGCCGGGACTCACGTAGCCGTCACCACAGACCTGGGGGATGACCTCCACACGGATGTCGTAATCCGTGGGAGTGGGATCGCTCGAGAAGGCCTCCACCACGACCCAGACCGTCTCGGCGGTGGTGGCTTCATAGACCACCCCTCTGCTCTCGTCGATCCCGAGGTCCGCGCTCACAAGACACTCGGCCTGGGATACACAGCCTGCGCCGTCATCGGGGACGACGCGCAGCACCGTGTCGAGGCCGCCGCTCTCGCGAACCATCACGGTGTCGTTGACGTCGAGGTCGACGCGGAAGACCACCTCCGCGCTCGTCTCGTACGAACCGGTGCAGTTGGTGCTGGAGTTCCACAGGTATTCGTTCGAGAAGTCAGCGGTAAAGTCCGTCCCGCTCAGGGTGGCCGAGCCATCCTGGATCACGAAGGCGTCGAGGCAGGAATCCCCGGAGCCGTTGGGGGCACACACCGCCGGGACCTGGCTGTCGTCACAGATGTTCCCGGAGGTGGACAGGCAGTCGGTCATCGTGAGTTCCAGGCAGCCGTCGGCGTTGATGTCGCTGCACAGGGACAGGGTTCCGCCCAGGCACAGTGCCTCGCCGTCGTTCACACACTCGTCGTCGCAGGGCACGCGGCACAGCGCCGGGACCCGGCTCTCGTCACAGATCGCGCCGCCGGCGGTGCAGTCCGTGTCTGTCCACTGCAGGCAGCCGGACGTTTGTGCTTCGCAGGTCTGGAGTACATCGGCGGCACACCTCGTGACGCCCTCAGCCTCGCAGCCGTCGGCGCAACACCCAGCGGTGTCGAAGCTCCGGCAGTCACCCGCGCAGGCGAGCTCGCCACCGTCATAGCCCAGGTCGGAGCAGGTGGTCTCGTTCAGATCCTGATCGTCGCACGCTTCCGATCCTTCGACCAGCCCGTTGCCGCATTCGGCATTTGAGCACTGGCTCGTGTCATACCCGTCGCAGGCGGCGTTGCAGGCGATGGCACCGCCCGTGTACCCCTCCTGTTCGCAGGTGGCGCCTCCAAGGTCGGTGCCGTCGCACACCTCGCTGCCCTCGAGCAGGCCGTTCCCGCAGGTGGATCCGGTGCTGTCGTCGTCCGTGCAGGAGACCGTTCCCAGGATCAGGCTCAGTCCGATTACGATGATGCTGACGTTTTGTACCATGATACCATTCCTCCAATCCTTATGGTTCAAGGGCATTGTGACATGCTTTGCCTGGAAGGCCAAGACTTTTTATATGATGCCCATTTCCGGCGGACCCGCCCCACCAGCGTGTCCCTCAGATGCTTGTGTCTTCGGCGAATACGCACAACACGGCAGGGGGCAGGCCACGGCCTGCCCGTACGGAATGCAGGGGAGCACACGGCAG
>QKIM01000407.1 GCA_003249585.1 Deltaproteobacteria bacterium | reverse complement strand
CCAGCTGGAGAAGCAGAAGAAGCTGGACCGGTACGACGAGGTGCTCAAGGAGGTTCCCCGGGTGCGAGAGGAGCTCGGGTATCCGCCGCTGGTCACGCCGACCTCGCAGATCGTGGGAACCCAGGCGGTCATGAACGTCATCGCCGGTGAGCGATACAAGATGGTGACCGAGCAGACGAAGGATCTGGTGCGGGGCAAGTACGGCCGCACTCCGGCCCCCATCTCCGAGGAGATCCGCAAACAGCTTATCGGCGACGAGAAGGTCATCGAGGGGCGCCCCGCCGATTCCCTGGACCCCGAACTCCCGGTGGTCCGGAAGAAGTATGGTGATCTTGTCAAGAAACCGGAGGATGAGGTGAGTCTGGCGCTCTACGCCGACGTCGCTGCCAAGTTCCTGAAAGGGGAGGCCGAGGCTGAGGTGCTGCCCGATGCCGCACCTGCGAAGTCCGCGGCCCCCGTGGCGCTTCCGGCCAAGGCTGGGCTTCCGGCGGCCTACGACGTCACGGTCAACGGCAAGGCCTTCCACGTGAATGTGGTCCCTGCCGGACAGGGCAGCGTCGCCGCTGCTCCCACGGTTGCCGCCGCAGCGGCACCTGCGGCCCCCGCGGCAGGGCAGGGGACGACCATCCCCAGCCCCTTGCAGGGCACGGTCTTCAAGCTCCTCGTCAACGCGGGCGACACCATCCGGGAGGGACAGAACCTCCTCATCCTCGAGGCCATGAAGATGGAGCACGAGATCGCCTCGCCCAAAAGCGGCACCATCACCTCGGTCCTCGTCAAGCAGGGGGACAGTGTCGACGCCGACTCACCTCTGGTCGTCATCGCCTAGGAGCACATTATGGACGCTATCCATCAACTCATCAACGCCATGGGCGTCACCAACATCCACGCGAACCAGCTGGTCATGCTGGGCATCGGGCTGGTCCTCCTGTACCTGGGCATTGCCCGGGGATTCGAGCCGCTGCTCCTGATCCCCATCGCCATGGGCGTGATCCTGGCAAATGCGCCGCTGGCCGATGTCATGGGGCATCCTCAGAACATGGGGAGTCCCTTCATCCCCGACAAAGTCAACCTGTGGGGGGTGATCTATGTGGTCTACTTCTGGGGGATCAAGACGGGGCTGTTCCCCCTGCTGATCTTCATGGGCGTCGGGGCATTGACGGACTTTGGTCCGCTCATCGCAAACCCCAAGCTCATTTTGCTGGGCGCCGCGGCACAGTTCGGCATCTTTGCCACCCTCCTCGGCGCAATCGCCCTGGGATTCTCCATGAATGAGGCCTCCAGCATCGGGATTATCGGTGGGGCAGACGGTCCTACCGCTATCTTTACAACTTCCCAGCTGGCGCCACATCTGCTGGGGCCCATCGCTGTGGCTGCGTACAGCTACATGGCCCTCGTGCCCATCATCCAGCCGCCCATCATGCGCCTCCTCACCACGGACAAGGAGCGCAGGATCCGGATGGAACAGTCCCGAGTCGTTGCGAAGCGCACCAAGATCCTGTTCCCTGTCGTCGTCACCTTCATCACCATCCTGCTCATCCCTTCGGCTGTCCCGCTGGTGGGCATGCTCATGTTCGGCAACCTCCTCAAAGAGTGCGGAGTGGTCGACCGGCTCTCCAAGACGGCCTCCAACGAGCTCATGAACATCGTGACCATCCTGCTGGGAGTCTGTGTCGGCGCCACCATGAGCGCCAACACCTTTCTCAAGGTGGAGACCCTCAAGATCATCGGTCTGGGACTGGCCGCTTTCTGCATCGGGACCGCCACCGGTGTGCTCTTCGGGAAGATCATGAACGTCCTGACGGGGGGTAAGGTGAACCCCCTCATCGGTGCCGCCGGCGTCAGCGCCGTTCCCATGGCCGCCCGAGTGGCCCAGCGTGTGGGCCGCGAGTCCGATCCCCACAACTATCTGCTCATGCACGCCATGGGGCCCAACGTGGCTGGTGTCATCGGGTCGGCCATCGCCGCCGGTGTGCTCATCGCCATGGCACACTAGGGAGGAACCATGCAGTCCATAATCCTCGCCTCGCAGAGTCCCTACAAGAAGAAACTTGTCGCCAACCTCGGGATCGATTTCGTCTGCGAATCGCCAGGAGTGGATGAACAGGTGCGCCCCGGTGAGACGCCCGAGGAGACTGTCCTGAGGCTCTCGCTGGAGAAGGCGGAGGCCGTTGCCTCCCGCAACCCGGGGGCGCTGGTCATCGCCACGGACCAGGCGGTCTCCATCGATGGCGCCATCCTCGGCAAGCCGGGGACCTTCGAGACCGCCAAGGAACATCTCCAGCGCATGCAGGGGAGGACACACCGGCTGCTCACGGCTGTGACGGTCATTGGCGCTGGGACCCGTGAGTCGGCCCTGGAGATCCACCACATGACCATGCGGCCCCTCTCCACGAGCGCCATCGCCCGATACCTGGTCAAGGACCAGCCTCTAGACAGCGCCGGCTCCTATAAGATCGAGAACCTCGGGATCTCGCTCTTCTCTGCTATTTCCGGGAACGACCCCGTTGCCATCATGGGGGTTCCCATGATAGCCTTGACCAAACTCCTCCAAAACAGGGGCATCGAGATCCCCTGACACTCCCGGTCCCGCATGAACCACACCAGCCCGACGACACCGGCTCTTCACAGGACACCAGCTTGGCTTCTGCCGGCGCTTCTAGTGTCCGGAGCGTTGCTGGGGTTTGTCATCGGGGGCTTCTTTGGCCCGCACTGGAAGGCAAACGACTGGCCCTTCTTCATCCAGTTCCTTGCCCTCTTGGGGGAGGTCTTCATGAACCTCCTGCGGATGCTCGTGGTCCCCTTTGTGATCACCTCCATGATCCTCGGGATGACCTCCATGGGACGGCAGGGCCGGGTTGGACGTCTTTTGGGCGTCACCTTCACCTATTACATGGTGACCACGATACTCGCCGTGATCCTCGGGATCGTTGTCGTTTTGGTGGTGGATCCAGGCGGACGGTATGCGGTCCCCGGAGGGACTGCGGGGGTGGTCCACGCGGAACAGTTGCTGTGGTATGAGGCCCTCTTCAAGACCGTGAGGTCCTTGTTTCCCGACAATATCTTCCAGGCTGCGGCGCAGGGGCAGATCCTCGGACTTATCACCTTTTCGCTCATTTTCGGGGCCATTCTCCGGCGGCTCGGGGAGAGGGGCGAGATGCTCGTGCGCGTCATAGATGTTGTCAATGACGTGCTCATGACCTTCGTTCACGGGGTCATCTGGCTCGCACCGCTGGGCATCCTCGGGCTGGTGGCGACCAAGACGGGCGCGGCGGGAGGGTTCTCCTCCGTCATTTCCGATCTGAGGGCGCTCTCGCTGTATGCCATCACTGTGCTGGCGGGGCTTGGCGTTCACGCGGTGATCGTTCTCCCTGCCATCCTCTGGGGGGTTGCTCGTCGCAACCCGATCCAGCATCTTCGCCACTTTTCAGAGGCTGTTGTCACCGCATTTTCGACGGCCTCCTCAGCCGCCACCATTCCTGTCACCACGGCCAATGCCCTCGACAAAGCGGGATTCGGAAAGTCCAATGCCCAATTCGTCCTCCCCCTGGGGGCCACCATCAATATGGACGGGACAGCACTGTACGAAGCCGTGGCCGTGATCTTCATCGCCAGTACCTTCGGCATCAAGCTGGGCATCACCCAGATCGTCGTTGTTGCGCTCACCGCAACGCTCGCCGCCATTGGTGCGGCCGCCATCCCCCATGCGGGCCTCGTGACCATGGTGATGGTCTTCGCCGCGGCAGATGTCCCTCCAGACATTGCCAACAAGGGGATCGCCATGATCCTCACCATCGACTGGATCCTCGACCGGTTCCGGACCGCGGTGAACGTCTGGGGGGACACCGTTGGCCTCGCCGTGGTGGAACGGCTGGGCAGTGTGGGCAGCGACGGTGAGTCGTCTGATTGAGGCCCATCGCGGTCCTCGTATCCTCTGTGCTGCGCTTTGAAGGGGGACGAAGATGGAAATCAGTTGGGGAGGGTCTCCACCTCCCACATGATCGGCATGGAGAAGGTGCGGGTGAGGGTCCCCTGGTGAACCGTGAAGAGGCGTGTGGTGTTGTCGTAGAGCGCAGTTATGGGGCGATCGGTTCGGGCCGTATATGTGGACAGGATCTTGTCCTCCATGCTGCGGATGGACAGCCGCTGGCCAGGTTCCACGGCGACGGGGATCTTGACATCCCGGGGAGTGGATGTGACCGTAA
>QKIM01000239.1 GCA_003249585.1 Deltaproteobacteria bacterium | reverse complement strand
CTTGTTGTTGCACGTCTCGGCAACCGCCCCCTGCATGGGGTCACAGGTCTGGGTCACCCCGCCGGAGCAGTTGTCCACCGTGTGCGCACAGATACCGAGGCCGCAGCTGGTCTGCCCGAGGCCGTCGTCTACGACGCCGTTGCAGTTGTTGTCCACCCCGTCGCACACCTCGGTCTGGGGCGTCACGGCGCCGTTGCAGGTCCCCCAGGAACCCGCCGTGCAGATGGCGAGGCCCGCCGTGCACACACCGGCACAGGTGTAGGTCCCGTCGCCGTTGGCCGTACAGCCCTCCGTGCTGCCCGGGTAGCACTGCCCGGCCATCCCGTCCACCTGCCCGTCGCAGTCGTCATCCAGATTGTTGCAGCTCTCCGTGGTCGCCCCCTCCATGGGGTCGCAGGTGTACGACACGCCCGCAACGCAGTTGGTGACCGTGTGGTTGCATACGCCCTGTCCGCAGGTCGTGGAGCCCATGTCGTCCACGGTGCCGTTGCAGTCGTCATCCAGGTTGTTGCACACCTCGGCGACAGGGATGACCTCGCCCGCGCAGACGCTCCACGCACCGGCGCTGCAGGTCTGGGTCCCGCTGTGGCACAGACCAACACCCTCGGTCCCGCCTGCACCGGTGTAGCAGGTCTGGGAGAGTGATTCGTCTATACTGCCGTCACAGTCGTCGTCCAGGTTGTTGCACACCTCTGTCTGGGGTGTCACCTCGCCGATACAGGTTCCCCACGCACCAGCACTGCAGGTCTGGGTCCCTCCGTGACAGATGCCCACGCCCTTGGTGCCGTCAGCCCCGTTGTAACAGGTCTGGGAGAGCCCGTCGTCGATCATGCCGTCACAGTCGTCGTCCTGATTGTTGCACGTCTCGGCGACGGCCCCCAGCATGGGATCGCAGGTCTGGGTCACACCACCCACGCAGTTGTCTACAGTGTGGTTGCATTTACCCAGACCGCAGCTTGTGGTTCCCAGCCCATCGTCCACGGAACCGTTGCAGTCGTTGTCGACACCGTCGCACACCTCGGCCTGGGGTGTCACGGCACCCGTACAGGCGCCCCAGGCCCCCGCAGTGTCACACAGGCTTACACCCGCGGCACAGATCCCGAGACAGTCGTAGCCACCGGTACCGTTGGCGGTGCATCCGCCAAAGCCACCGGGGTAGCAGCGGCTGGAGACGCCCTCGTTGATCTGGCCGTCGCAGTCGTTGTCCAGAGTGTCGCACACCTCGGTCTGGGGGCCCTGCACCGGCGTACACGCCAGTGGGTCCCCATCGTTTTCGCAGCAGGAGATGGTCCCGGAGATACACTTGGTCACCCCTGCCGTACAGATGCCCTCGTTGGTCCCGCACACAACATTCACCGCCGGATCGTCGGCGCCGTCGTCGGTGGTCGTCCCATCGAGATCGTCGTCCAGACCGTTGCACATCTCGGGCCCCGGTGTCGGACAGGCGATACCGTCGTCGACGAGACCGTTGCAGTCGTCATCGATGTCATTGCAGACCTCTGCCGTCGGCGTCCCGGGACCTGCGCTGCACTCTACGCCGGTCTCATCCGCCGTGCACACATAGTTGCCGGTGGCAAAACAGGCACCGAGCTCCCCGTTGTCGCAGGTGTCCCCCACGGGGAAGTCCTCATCGACGTTCCCGTCGCAGTCGTCGTCCAGGCCGTTGCACCGCTCGGTCTTGATGGAGTCGGCGATGATTCCCGCCATGGCAGCGGAGATCTCGTTCTGGTCGTTGGCGGGGATGGGGTTCTCCGTCCCGCCGGCGATGGCGATATCACGCACGTTGAGCCACTGCGAGGGGTTGAGCCCGAACCCGATGACGTAGGTCTTGACCTCATAGATGCAGTGCCCACCCTGGCAGTCCTTGGAGGGGCAGTCGTCATCCACGCTGCAGGTGGAGAGCAGATCCGGTGTGGAGAGCAGGTTGGTCGCCCAGGTGGAGGGATCAGTGTTGCACTCCTCGTCCCCGTCGGTGAGGAGGATGATGCGGTAGGGTCGACAGCCGCGGCGTGGGTCGTTGTGGATATCCTGGGTGGAGAGTTGGTTGTAGATGGTCTCCAGTGCGCCACCGATGGGCGTCCCGCCCACCGCGCGGATCTCGGGATCGGTCCCGGAGCCGCCTGCGGCAGCCGGGGGATCGGTCTCATAGTGGTCGATCCATGCCAGAATCTCGTCCTCATTGTTGTCGTCCAGGCCGACCAGGATGTCGGCGCCCGTGAGCGCGGATCCGTCGAATGTACAGGAGACGCCCCCGTCGACGAAGATACCGCCCACATAGTTGATGCAGACGCGATCGCCGGGCACGGCCAGATCATAGTCCGGGTAATTGGGGTCCTCGAGGTCACACACCTCACAGTCGTCTTCGGTATTGTACAGCCCCTCGCCGCCGGGGCAGGCCCCGTTGTCGTCGATCTCCGACGAACACATGCAGAAGATATTGGCGCCCGTCTGCTGCTGAAAACGCGCGAATCCCCAGCGCACCTCTCCGTACCCGTTGATGACCGTACTGAGTGCCTCTTTTGCCATGTACAGACGGCTCACGAGACCGGTCTCCGATGGGTGATCATCGGAACCGTCACCGTGCGTGACGACCCCCGTGGGGGTCTCGAGCATACTCCCCGAGGTGTCCAACAGCACGTAGATAGAGGGATTGAGCTCCTGAGCACGGGTGAGGGCGGGCATCATGAGCAGGGTGACGAGGGTCAGAAGGACAGTTTTTTTCATTGTGGTTCTCCGGCCAGAGAAAAATAGTAATTCAACTTACCATATTATTTTTCTAGTTCCAGAGTATTTTTTGCACTCTTATCGGATTTCCGTGGATTGCCCCCCCCCCTGGAGATGGTCACACACCGACACACACCCCATCACACATTCGATGAACACTCAATATCACAATAATTACGGCGCAAAATCTACGGAAGGAGGAATCTCCCCGTTCCCCGGAGCGCCGATCCCCACGAGCGCATCGTCCATCTGAAAGAGCAGCCAGTCCATTCGGATGACGCCGCCTTCAAAGAGCACGATCTGGGCATGGAGGATGTTTTGCGGGTTGTTGTACTCGCGGTTGTAGAAGGTAAAGGCCCACCACCCCTCCCCCTCTCCCGTTGTCCCGGTGTCAACGGTGAAGGTGTCGCCGAAACTGATCTTGTTGAGATCATCCCAGGCCAGGGCGATGATCGGGTAGGAGAAGAGCAGGAGCGCCGACTCGAAAGGCAGCGAACTGGCCGGATCCACAAAGGAGAACCATCCGTTGGAGGAAACGTAGATCTTGTCGTGGGTGAACCCGGAGAAGGGGAAAGAGAAGGGCAACTGGAACTGATACAGGTAGTCATCGAGCACCTGCACAGCGCTCCCTGAGCTGCCGGGTTCCACGAAGAAGCTGGCGTCCTGCGTTGCGGTCCACTGATAGTCGATGAGAGAAGTCGGGGTGAAGACCAGCCTCCACCCTTCGAGATCGGGGGCGTCGCCTCCACCCGGGAAAAGTTGATAATATCCTCGCTTCTCGAGGCAGGCTCCGTCGAGCGTACAATCGGCGTCATCACAATCCACATCGCCGTCGAGATCGTTGTCGAACCCGTCCCCGCACGCTCCCTCCACACCACAGAAGGCAGGATCGCCAAAGCAGTCGGGATCCTCGCAGTCCACGAGTCCGTCAAGATCGTTGTCGAACCCGTCCCCGCAGAGCCCCCCCTCGGTGTCCGCCAGGCGCATGATGAGGAGCTCGTAGGCATACGGATCCACCGCGCTGAAGAGCTCGTGGCGCTTCTCGACGAAAAGATAGAGGGGGACTCCGGCGGTCGCATCCAGGGTCACGAAGGGGTCGTCCTCGGCGTCGCCCTCCATACACGCCAGTGAGGTCCCGTCCATGAGACAGCTGTCTCTCACGGTCACCGAGGCGGCATAGGGAAAATCCTTGAGGGAGATGAGGATTGTCCCTGATTGGGTGGGAGTGAAGCTCCAGACCTGCTCGACACCTCCGGTCAGCGAGCAGGTGGTCGTCCCTGCGTTGGAGAGCCCCTGGAGCCGACCGTGGTTCAGCCCCTCCGCAGCGGTCAGCGGAGACGCACAGGTGTCCCCGTCCTCCACCGCCGTGCACAGATACCCCGTAGGGCTCAGGTCATCGATGCCGCAGTACGCGCCCAGCGGACAGACCGTCTCCAGGTCGCCGGGGCGACAGATGCCACCAACTTCCTGAAGCGAGGGGATGGAAAGCC
>QKIM01000347.1 GCA_003249585.1 Deltaproteobacteria bacterium | reverse complement strand
AGGAACCGGACTGAGTCCCGGACTGAGTCCCGAGGCACATGGGTGTGCCCATAGAGGACCGCGTCCAGGGGGTGATCCGTGACGCTGCGGATGAGGCGCAGCGCCCGCTGCTCCACAAAGTCGTATCCGCCGCCGCTGCCATGCACCATCCCCAGGGCGAAGGGACCGCTCGTGAGGAGGACCACGTGGGGATGCTGCAGGAGCCGGTCGTTGTTGCCCTGGACCGCGATGACCCTATGCCCCAAGGCCTCGATATCGTTGAGGACGGAGGGGTGCGTGACATCTCCCAGATGCAGCAGGAGATCTCCCCTGGGAAAGTATATCTGCAGATCCCGGTCCAGCCCGTCGGGGAGCACCGTGGCGTGGGTGTCGCTGATCACCCCGAGGCGCACCGGAAAGGGGAGGGTCACGTGTTTGAAGCGGAGTCTTGCGTTCATGCTATCGCAGGTCCGGGGGAATATCCGGGACAACGGGGCTCGCCGCATGCGACTCCCCTGGCTGCCATAAAATAGAGTAAAGTGATTGGAAAATCAACATTCGGGTGGTAAAGGTAGAGCATCGTGACCGGAGGTCTCGTGTGAAGAAGCCCTATGAACCCTTGTCACTGCCCGGCGCCGGTGACCCCCTCTTCAGAGAGGGAGAACCGCTCACCGGGGAGATTGCCGCCCGGATCTTCCACAGGGAAGAGACCGGTTTCTCCATCTACCGCCTGCGCCCCTTTGGCACCGGAGAGCCCGTCACGGTGCTCGGCATCCTCGGAGAGCTGGCTGAAGGAGTGTGGATCGTCGCCGAGGGTTCCTGGGAAGAGAACAAGACCTTCGGCCGGCAGTTCAGGGTCACCTCATTCTCCCTGACCGACCCAAAATCCCGCGAAGGGATGGTCCGGTTCCTCTCCTCCTCCCTCATCAGGGGGATCGGGCCGAGCACCGCCGAGAAGATCGTCTCGACCTTCGGAGATCGCACCTTCAACATCCTCGACACCGAACCCCACCGCCTCAGGGAGATCAGCGGCATCGGCCCCTCCAAGGCCGCCAGCATAATGGAGACCTGGAGGGCACATCGACATCTCTCACGGGCCATGGTCTTTTTGCAGGGTTATGGGGTGGGTCCCGCCACGGCACATCGAATCGTCCGTCGCTACGGGGCACGGACCGTCGAGGCCATCTCCGAGGATCCCTATCGCCTGGCGGAGGAGGTCTGGGGCATCGGCTTCAGGACCGCTGACCGCATCGCCCTCTCCATCGGTCTGCCCCCCGATGCCCCGAGAAGGATCCAGGAGGCCCTCCACTTCACCCTCACGGCGGCCGTCCAGGATGGCCACACCTTCCTGCCCAGACAGGAACTCTTCGATGGCTGCAGGGCCCTCATCGCGCCCCTGGAGCCCGATCTCACGGAGCACCTGGCGCTGCTGACAGAGTCAGGAAGGGTGAAACTGGAGCAGGATCGGTGCTACACCTCGCGGATGTGGCAGACGGAGACAGGGCTGGCGACCCAGGTTGGGAGGATCCTGCGCAGCACCGTGACCCATGCCCTCCCCGAGACCGTCACCACGGCAGGGGAGCTCCTCCTCTCGGGAGAGCAGCAGCACGCTGTGATGTCGGCCTTCAAGAACGGGATCACCGTGATCACCGGGGGGCCGGGGACGGGGAAGACCACCCTGATCCGTGCCGTAGTGGACATGGCCCGGGGCCGAGGACGCCCCGCGACCCTGGCGGCGCCCACGGGCCGCGCCGCGAAACGCTTGAGTGAGGCCTGCGGCATGGAGGCCAAGACTATTCATCGACTCCTGGAGTTCGATCCAAAAACCGGCCGCTTCACCCGGGGGCTCTCCTCGCCGCTCGGGGGATCCCTGTTCATCGTGGATGAGGTGTCCATGGTGGACCTCCCCCTCATGTACGCCTTTTTCAAGGCCATCCCTGACGGGGCCGCCGCGGTTCTGGTGGGTGACGCGGACCAGCTGCCCTCCGTAGGCCCCGGCGCTGTCCTCTCAAGCTTCATCTCCTCGGGGAGGATCCCCACGGTCCGCCTCTCGACGGTGTACCGTCAGGCCGCCGAGAGCGCCATCATCCGATGTTCCCATGAGATCCTGCGGGGAGAGGCCGTCACCCACGGCAAGGGGACGAACGGGGACTTCTTCTTCATCGAACGCGAGGATCCCGAGGAGCTCGCCCAGTTGGTGGTCCACCTGGTATCGGAGCGGATTCCCAGGACCTACGGTCTGGATCCCATGACCGAGATTCAGGTCCTCGTCCCCAGGCACAAGGGCGAGCTGGGCACGGAGCGCTTCAACACACTGCTCAGGGAAGCCCTGAATCCGGGTGGACACCCCTTCACCCACTTCTCCACGACCTGGAGGGTGGGCGACAAGGTACTGCAGTCGAAGAACAACTACGATGTCAATGTTTTCAACGGAGACCTGGGCGTCATCGAGGGTGTGGACACAGAGGAGGGTGAGGTCCGCGTCCGCATGGACGAGCGTTCCCTTGTCCGCCCCCTGGCCGACCTCTCGGAGATGGTCCCCGCCTACGCCATCTCCATCCACAAATCCCAGGGGAGCGAATATCCCGCGGTGGTCATTCCCCTGCATACCCAGCACTCTATCATGCTGCAGCGAAACCTGCTGTACACAGCCGTCACGAGGGCCCGCCGCCTCGTCGTCATCGTGGGCTCGGGGCGGGCCCTGCGACTCGCCATCTCCAACAGCTTTCAGGTCACCCGCTACGAGACCCTCTCCAGTCGCCTCGCCTCACTCCCCTGACGGCCCCTGGGCCGCACAGGCCAGGCAAAGGCAGGGTGGAATTCTCGCCCAAAAATTTGCCAAGGAGGGGGGGCACCCATAGAATCAGGCGTGAATGCGACGCGTCTTTGGGACGCTTCGAAAGGAGAGTAGCACCATGAGCCTTTTAGCCCAGGGCACCATCGAGCTTCTGAGATGCCCCGTTTGCGGAGCGAAAGTCACCCAGATGCGGCGTGGACGCTGTGTGTCCTGTTACAGCAAGTGGATCGAGAGTCAACCCGTGGCCGTGGGCGCCAGCTGCAGAGTGTGCGGCGAGCGGCGGCGCGAGAACATCCAGCGCGTCGAGCTCCTCGGGCGCTGGTACTATATGTGTCACCTGTGTGCCTACAAGTCCGTCCGCCTCGAGCCCATGCCCAGGCATATCGAGGGGGTCAAGGCCCGGCTCGTACGGTCCCGCCGCCTGGGGGACCGCCGCGAGGACGGGGAAGATCTCCGGGAAATCAAACGGGAACGGCGTGTGGGCGAGCGACGGGTCATCCTGCTTGACGAGGGTGATCTCCTCTACGACGACGATATCTTCCTGGACTATGACGAGCCCGTGGACGAAGGAGAATCCACTGCCGTTTTCGAGAAGTTCACCGCCGAGGACCTCACCGAGGAGACCCCCAGAGGGGACGTGGAACTGGAACTATGAGCGCTCCCTCGAGCGCAGTCATCATCGGTGCCACCGGAATCCTCGGTGCTGCCATCACGCAACATCTGTCGGATCGGGGGGGCATGGGGCACCTGACCCTGGTGGGTCGGAGCGCCCACAAGCTCGATAGCCTGGCGGCCATGATTTCGGGAGCCGACTGCACCGTGGAGACCGTCGCCGCGGATCTCACCGGCACCGATCTGAACAGGCTGTCCCGGGCTGTGGAGTCCCGGGCCCCCGACTGCCTCGTCATCACCATGGGAGATCATGCCAGGACTCCCCTCGGGACAGCACGGGATCGACATGAGGAAATACTCTTTGCCAACCTCACCGCACCCCTCCTCGCGATTCACGCCATCGCCCCGCTCATGCGACCGGGCACCATCACGCTCTTCGGAGACGCCATGATCTCCCGCCCCATGACCGGATACTCCACGTATTATGCCGCCAAGGCGGGAATCACCACGCTGGTGGAGACGCTCGCCCACGAGCTGGCCCCCCTCATCCGCATCAACGCCCTCCTCCCTGGAATTCTCAACGTCAAGGCCTCCGCCGGGCCCGACGCCGAGGCGCGCTGGGCCGCCAGGGTTCCCCTGGGGTACCTCGGGGGCGTGGGTCCGCTGCTGAAGGCGCTCGATCACCTCCTGGACAACCCCTACCTCACAGGGGCCCTTCTGCCCGTGGATGGCGGCGCCTCCCACACTCCCGGCGCCTGACGGATGATTTCCCCTTTACATCCGCTGGGGGGCTTGGCATGGTGGACCGCATGAAAAAACTCCTCTTTCCCGTCCTT
>QKIM01000082.1 GCA_003249585.1 Deltaproteobacteria bacterium | reverse complement strand
CTCCCCGGCCGAAGTCGGCACGAGCTCTTTTCTCGCCTCTCCACCGTCTTTGCCTACGGAGGATGGACGTTTCGCCCCTATCATGAGTTCTCCTTCCAACAAGGGGGGAACTTCGACGCCACGGGCCGCCGCCCCATGCCGGACCGTCTGTTCCACTCCCTGGGGATCCGAGTCGCCAGCCCCTACCGGGGCCTGACCATCGGCGCCGTGTACCGTAACATCGGCAGCCCCCTCATGGAGATGGTGGAGCGCCATCCGGCATCCGCAACAGGCTCGAACACATATCCCCAGGCTGTCTCCAACTACCTCGGGTACCCCATCCCCGGAAGTACCTGGTTTTTCACTCTCTCAATGATCCTGTAAGGAGTTTTCCATGCGAACCATATTGTTCCCCCTCATCCTGGCGCTCGTGATTGCCGTGTCCTGCGACGATCAGGAGGCCCAGTCCGTCAACAACGCCAACAACATCAACAATGCAAACAACACCAGCAACAATGTCACCTGTACGCCACTCCCGGATCCGGCCAGTCCGCAGGCAGTGGCCCTCTTCACCACGGATTACACCAACGGCGCCCTCGGTGTGATCTCCTTGGACGGCACCGCTCTGGTTCTGGAAAACGATATGGCCATGGTCCACTCCGACGCCATCGGGAGAGCCTTCGGCGCGACTTTCTATGTGGTCAACAGGCTCGGCGCGGACAACATCGCCACCCTGGACGCCGTTGACCTCTCGGTGGCGGGACAGTTCTCGACGGGCCCGGGGACAAACCCCCAGGACGTTGTTCTCTTCAGTTCCTGCCGCGGTTTCGTCTCACTGTACGCCAGCGATCACCTCCTGGTGGTGAATCCGCTGGCCTCCCCCGAGGATGCCCTCGTGGGAGAGGTGGATCTCGCCGCCTTTGCCGACGCCGATGGAGCCCCCGAGGCTTCGTTCATGGCCCGCAGCGACGACCTTCTGCTCGTGGCCATCCAGAACCTGGAGAACTATTCCCCGACGCGTTCAGGACGGATCATCGTCGTGGACAGCGTTGAGGCCAGCGTCTCTTCGGTCATCGAGCTCACCACGGCCAATCCCTTCACGCCCCTGGTCGAGGTCTCCGGAACCGGAGAGTTTCTCGTGGGGACCGTCAACGACTTCTCCGGGCTGGGCGGGGGAATCGAGATCTTCACTGCCCAGGATGCCACTGCCGCCCTTGTGGTCTCCTCGGAAGACCTGGGCGGAGTTCCTTCGGAACTGGCCATGGTAGATGACCAGTGCGGCTACGCCCTCGTCACGACCCCTGACTACTCCACCGGGGTCCGTGGCTTCTGCCTCGACGGCGCCGTTGACGAGGGCTGGCTGCTCTCCCCCGGAGAGCTCTCTGTCTCGGGACTGCTGGTGTTCAAAGGGATGCTGCTGTTGGCGGATACAACCATGGGTGCACAGGGGGTCCGCGTCGTGAATCTGGCGGATGGGACGGTGTCCGAGCTGTTCCCGAGCACCTTGCCCCCTACGTACACCAAGCCCTTCGCCATTCTCCCCTAGTCTTAACGTTTACTACACAGCACAATGGATGATCAGGGGGTCACGAGAACGTGACCTGCCGGCAGGTCCCCCGGGGCCTGAGCCCCGGTACCAGACCGGTGAAGCGCAGATGCGCTATTCGCCCTTTTTCTTCGCGTCGCGGTTGACCTCAGCCTGCCGCTTCAGTTCCCACTGTGCGCCCTTGCGGGCAAGCAAGTAGGCACCGAATCCCAGCGCGATGAACATGACGAGTCCGGCGACCTGTCCCGGTGCACCGTCAAACCACGCCTTGCTCTCGGGGACCCACTGCCCATGGCTGGCGACGTAGTCGACGCCCACGGAGAGGTATCGGATGGGCTTGCCCAGGCTGGGCAGCGAGAGGACCGCGGCGACGATACCGATGAGCGCTGCCCCGGCCATGAGACCCGACGCGATGAGGGTCCCCTGGCTCGCACGAGCCTGCTTGACCTCGGGGGTCTTGCCGCTGCGGCCGATGAGCCAGCCGGCGAAGCCGCCCACGAGCACACCAAGGTTGATGTGGATGGTGAGGTACATACCCAGCGCGAAGGCCAGGGCAGGGACCTTGGACATCTCCAGGATGATGGCGATGGCGCCGCCCAGGGCATAGAGCATGTAGGGGAGCTTCTGGGCCGACATGATGGCGTCGATAATGGTGGCCATCAGGTTCCCCTGGGGAGAGGGAAGGGGGCTCGGGTGCGTGGCGTCCTTGACGAAACCGTAGGAGCTTGCGAGCAGCCACATGGCAATACCTACGGAGAGAGAGGCCACGAGGATGCCGATGAACTTGAACCGCTGCTGTGTTCGTGGCGTGACACCCAGCCAGTATCCGATCTTGAGGTCGGTGATGAACCCGCCGGCCGTGGAGAGGGCCGTGCAGACGGCGCAGCCGATGACCAGCGCGAGATACTTCCCGCTGTCCCCCTTGAGCCCGGCGGCGACCAGAATGAGGGAGGAGATGATGAGGGTCATGAGGGTCATGCCCGAGACGGGGTTGGTGCCCACGATGGCGATGGCGCGTGCGGCCACTGCGGTGAAGAGGAAGGCGAAGATGAACGTGATGCCCATGGCGATGAGGGCTTTGGTGAAGGATCCCACGAGCAGCCAGTAGAAGATGCCCAGGATAAGCACAATGACCAGCTGGGCCATGAGCACAAGGCGGGGATCCATGTCCTTGTCGGTTCGGGCGGTCTTGGCCGCAACACTCTTCTTGTTGAAGATGGCCTTGAACCCGAGGGAGAAGGAGCCAAAGATAATACGGGACATCTTGACGATGCCCATGAAGCCAGCCACCGCGAGGGCACCAACGCCGATGGGCTGCACGTAGGCCTTGAAGATCTGCCCCACGGACATGTTCTTGATAAGCAAGGAAGTCTGAAGCTTTCCGCTGCCGTCGGGGACAGGGACGTGGGGGATGACGGTGTCCAGGTGCTGGCCAAAATAATAGGTGAGCGGGATGAAGACCCAGTAGGAGAGAAGGGAGCCCGCGGCGATCACTGCAGCGTATCGAAGCCCGACGATATACCCGATCCCCATGAAGGCGGCCAGTCCGTGGATGGAGGACTCGACGCGCTGTTTGGAGAGGGCGACGCCGTGTTTGCCCATGAGCACCTTGGAGGTGAGCATGGAGTTCCACAGCTGGACCGACTCGGCAAGGAAATCGAAGAGCGCTCCGATACCCGTGGCGACGAGGAGGATGATGCCGCTACGGTCCTTACCCTTGGCCTCTCCACTGGCGAGAATCTCCGTGGTGGCGGTAGCTTCGGGGAAGGGGAGCTGCCCATGCATCTCCTTGACGAAATAGCGGCGAAGGGGGATCAGGAGCAGGATGCCCAGGAATCCGCCCATGGCCGACGCTATGATGATGTGCAGCATGTTGGGGTTGAGCTGCTTGATGTAGAGGGCCGGCAGGGTAAAGACCACGCCCGCCACGACCACACCGGACCCTGCGCCGATGGACTGGATCATGACGTTCTCGGCGATGGTGTTCGGGTTGTTCTTGTGGAGAACCTTGCCCATGAACACAGCCAGGATGGCGATGGGGATGGCCGCCTCGATGACGTTGCCCGTGAGCAGGCCCAGGTAGGCGGCGGCGAAGGTGAAAAGGATATTGAGCGAGATCCCGTAGATGAAGACACGGGGGGAGATCTCGCGTACCTTTTTCTTGGCGGGTATGTAGGGGACATATTCCTCGCCAGGCGCCAGTTCTCTGTAGGCATTGTCCGGAAGTACTTTCGTGTTGCCAGATTCGTGCTCCATGGAGGCTCCTTCGCTGTCTACCCCTGCTGGGGCGGTGACCCGTGTAAAGATGACCCTGTTCTACTACACTTTTTTCAAAAGTTAAACACGCTCGGGGGGATTTTGTTTATTTGGAGGCTTTGGGAGCGGTGGTGGGCGTGGTTTTGGTCTCATCCGTGGGGACGCGCATGACGCTCGCCGCGGCGGGGGGCGGCGGCGGAGATACGGTCTTGGTGCCCATGGCTGGTGCGGTCATCGCATCCGGGGCCATGGCCGGTGCGGTCATCGCATCCGGGGGCATGGCGGGCAGCGGGGGCGTCTTCGAGACGGACGCCTTGATCTCGGGGCCGGCGATGGAGAGGAGGCACGCCTGCAGCTCTTTCCCGCAGCTGCGGCTTACGCACTGGGAGTACGCCTTTGTCAGTTTCGGGGGCATCTGCGCCAGGGCCGCCTCACAGGTGGAGA
>QKIM01000622.1 GCA_003249585.1 Deltaproteobacteria bacterium | reverse complement strand
GGGGGAGAGGGTGTGGATGGTCCGGGCGATGAGCTCCTTCCCCGTGCCGCTCTCCCCGAGGATGAGCACCGAGGCTTTGGTGGGGGCGATCTTCTCGATGAGGGCCTTCACTCCCCGCAGGGACTCGGAGTCACCGACGATGTCGCCGAAGCGGCCGGCGTCCTGGAGGGCCCGCTGCAGGTAGACGTTCTCCACCTCGAGCTTGCCCTTGAGCCGCTCGATCTCGGCCTTGGAGGAGGCCAGGGAGGCGTTGAGGTTGAGGATGGTGGTGTAGGACATGGAGTTCTTCACCGCCACGGCGGCCTGTTTGCCCACGCTCTCCAGGAGGTCTGCGTCGTCACGGCTGTAGGGGATGTCCTCGATCTTGTCCCCGAGGGCGATGAGCCCGTAGAGTTCGCCCTGGAAATACAGCGGCACGACACAGCGGGCCGTCAGGTCCCCGAAGAGCTCTGTGTCGTCGCCCTCTTCGAGGAGCACGGCACGCTTCTCCTGGGGGAAGGCCTTGCGCACCTTGCCGTAGGGGAGGACGCCGGGCAGTCCCTCGGTGCCGCCCCAGTTGGAGACGAAGATCAGGTCGCCCCGCTGGGACTTGACCACCCAGGCGGCGCCGCTGCGCAGCTTCATGGAGGCGCCGATGATCTGCAAAAGCGAGGAGAAGAGCCGGGGCAGCTCCATGATGCTGGAGAAGCGCTCCGAGACCTCCTTGAGGAGCTCGCCGTAGCGGTAGCGAGTGCGGAAGAGCATGCGGTCGATGTGGCGCTGGACGAACTCCCGCAGGGAGAAGAGCCCCGCCGTGGAGATGACGGCGGCGAAGATGGTGACCGTGCGGGACTTCAGCCCGAACATCTGGGTGAGCAGAAGGCCCAGGACCCAGGAGAGGATGAGGTAGAACAACAGGATGCCGATGGTGAGGACCACATAGAAGACGCCCCGGTTCACCAGTCGCTGGGCCAGGCTGACCCAGCCACGGCTCGTGGAGGAGTACAGGGAGATGGAGAGCACCATGTGCATCACCATGAGGAGGTCCGGGCCCGTGATGATCTGGGCCAGGGCGTTGTCCCGCGAGGAGATGAAGACCCACGAAGAGATCATCAGGAGGATGATGAACAGCCCGTAGACGACCAGGATCATGCGGGGGCGCTCCCAGGAGGGACCCCGCAGCAGGGAGTGGAAGATGGCCCACACCATGCCCAGACCGTAGAGGAAGTTGGTGCCGGGGATGAGCAGGCGGCCCACGAAGAGCAGCGACTCCTGGTTGTGGTGCGTGGGCGTGAAATAGAAGCGCACGTACAGGTAGGAGGTCACCATGAAGGAGATGAGCGCCGGGACGTACATGAGGGCCGTGAGGGTCCCCGTCACCCCGCGCTTGCGGTAGGGGTAGTGCAAAAAGAAGAGCAGCAGCGACGGCGGGGCCAGGACGTTCCAGAAGAGGAAACTGATGAGGTAGAAGGGGGATGCGGCGATGGCGTCGAGGTTGGTGTAGGAGAGGGCGAGGATGTAGGTGGCCACCAGGGTGATGACCATGAGATAGAAGATATCCCCCTCTCTCCTGCGTGCCAGCAGGAGGGCCACGGCGATGATGCACAGGACGAGGGGCCCGAGAGTGAACCCGAGCTTGGGCCACACGGGTGGGCGCCGGATGTCCCAGGTGACCGTGGTGGTTGCGCCGTCCTTTCGTGAGAAGGTGAGATCGACGGGGCCGTAGTCCAGGCGTTCCACGACCTTGAGCCACATGAAGACGCTGGAGATGGGGCCGCGCTGTTCCCCCTGGCGCCACCCGACGAGGCGATCCCCCGGGGCCACGCCCGGGCGTCCAGGCTCAACGTGGCGTACGGCGCACTCTCCGTCGAGGGTGAATCCCGTGTGTCGGCGCCCGATGATCCGTGTGTGAATGGCCACGGCGTAGAAGGCCGCCGTGAGCGTGAGCAGCAGCGTGAAGGCTGCCAGCAGCGATGTGCCTCTCGATTTATTCGGTGTCCCCGGGGAACCCATCCTTCTCGCTCCGCCTGGTCTTGCGGGCCAGCTGGCCGCAGGCCGCCGCGATGTCCTGTCCGGCAGAAGCCCGGACGGTCACCGCGAAGCCCTTGCCGCGCAGATATTCCGCGAACCGGTCGATCGTGTCCCGTGGAGTCGGCAGGAGCGCCCGTCGGCCCGCCTGCTTGGGCACGGAGCCTACATTGTAGGGGATGAGGTTGATCTTCACGCTCAACCCCCTGAGCAGGGCGGCAAGCTTGCCCGCGTCTTCCATCGTGTCGTTTATACCATCAAACATGATATATTCTATGGTAATTCGCTGACGCTTGGGCAGGGGGAAGTCCCGGAGGGCCGCCACGAGCTCGCTGATGGGATGACGCCGGGAGATGGGCATGAGCTCCCGCCGGACCTCCTCCACAGGGCTGTTGAGAGAGACGGCGAGGTTGATGTGCAGATCGGGCTCGGCGGCGAGCCGGGCAAACCCCGCGACAACCCCCGCCGTGGAGACGGTGATGCGGCGCTGGGAGAAGTTGAGCCCCTTGGCGTCCGTGAGGATGCGGATGGAGCGGATGACGTTGTCGAGGTTGAGGAAGGGCTCTCCCATCCCCATGTACACGATGTTGGTGATCCACTGCTCCCGGGGCAGTTCGTTCCATTTTTCTCCGAGATGTTTCTGGAGTGTATGGAGAGCCAGCGTGACCTGATAGGCGATCTCCCCCGCCGAGAGGTTCTTGAGAAACCCCATGGTGGCGGTCTCGCAGAAGGTGCACCCCAGGGAACAGCCTGACTGCGTGGAGACGCAGAGGGTGTAGTTGCGGCGGTCCAGCCCCGTCCCTGGGATGAGGACCGACTCCACGGGGAGCCCGTCGACCGTCTGGGAGGCGAGCTTGACGCTCCCGTCGCGGGAGACGGCCTCCTCGACGAGGGTGAGGGGCGTGGCAAAGGGCAGGCGCTCCTCGAGGGAGGTCCGAAGGACCCGGGACATGTCCGTCATCTCGTCGTAGGAGGAGGCGCCTACCTTGTGGAGCCACCGGAAGAGTTGATCCCCCCGAAAGGGGGGCTCGCCGAGGTCGAAGAAGAAGTCCCTGAGCTCCACGGGCGTGAGGGAGAAGAGCTCAGGCGCGGAGTCCATTGAGGTGCCTCCCACCGAAGAGATAGGACATCTCGTAGGCAGCGGTCTCGGGGGCATCGGAGCCGTGGACGGCGTTGAAGGTGAGGCTCTGGCCGAAGCGGCCGCGGAGGGTCTCCGGAGCCGCCTGTTCGGGGTTTGTGGGGCCCATGAGGGTGCGCCACCGTGGGATGGCCTCCTCACCGGCGAGAACCAGGGCCACGATGGGACCCGAGGTCATGTACTCGATGAGACGGTCGAAGAAGTGCTTGCCTTCGTGGACCGAGTAGAAGCCGCGGGCCTGGGCGGCGGACAGGCGCATGAATTCCATGGCCTCGATGGCGAGCCCTTCTGCCTCGATGGCGGCGATGATCTCACCGATGTGCGCGCCCTTCACGGCGTCGGGTTTGATAATGGCGATGGTCCTTTCCATGATGGCTCCTTGGGGGGGTTCGGGGTCAGTTGGTCTCGGCGTAGGTCTTTACGAAGGCGGCGTAGAAGGCCATGACCTTCTCCAGGTGTTCCACGGGGATCTGGTCCGTGGGCGCGTGGGCGTAGACCTCGTTGGCGGGGCCGAAGCCGATGGTGGGGATGTTGAACATGCCGGCCGTGGCGACGCCGTTGGTGGAGAAGACCCACTTGTCCACGACGGGTTTGCGGCCCAGGGCGATCTCACCGGCGGCGATGCCGGCCCGGACGGCCTTGTGGTCCTCGGAGAGGGTCCAGGTGGGGTAGAACTTGCGAGTCGGGTAGACGGTGCCCTTGTACGAGGGGGTGTCGTAGGTGAGCACGCGGACCTTGGCGCCGGCGGCCTTCACGGAGGGAAGGTTCTCGATCTGGGAGACGGCCAGGGCCTCATCCTCCCCCTCGGTGAGACGGCGGTCCAGGTGGATCACGGAGATGTCCGGGACGGCGCACAGCGAGGGCGACACGGAGCGGATGTGGGTGACGGCCACGGTGCCCTTGCCCAGGAAGGGGGTGGGCTCGAGGCGCTTGTTGAGCGCGTCGATGTCCTTGATGATGTCGGCCATCTTGGTGACGGCGTTGTCGCCGCGGGTGGGGTCGGAGCCGTGGCAGGAGAGCCCGTTGGTCTCGACCTCCATCTCCATGCGTCCGCGGTGACCGCGGTAGAGGTTCAGGTTGGTGGGTTCGGTGATGACCACGACCTCGGGGTCGAGGACCTTCTCCTTGATGATGTACTGCCAGCACAGGCCGTCACAGTCTTCTTCCTGGATGGAACCCACGACCCAGACGCTGAAGCCGTCGAGGAGATCGAGGTCCTTCATGATCCGTGCGCCGTACACCATGCCGGCCATGCCGCCCTTCTGATCCGAGGCGCCGCGACCGTAGATGATGCCGTCCTTCTCCACGGGGCCGAAGGGGTCCGTGGCCCACAGCTCGGGGTCGCCCACGTCCACGGTGTCGATGTGCGCGTCCATGGCGATGACGCGGGGGCCGTTGCCAACGCGGCCCAAGACGTTCCCGAACCCGTCGATCTTCACCTCATCGAAGCCCACCTTGCGCATCTCCTCGGCGATGCGCTCGACCACGGCGCCCTCTTCGGAGGAGAGGGATTTGATGGCGATGATGTCTTTGAGAAACTGTTTGCAGTCGTCCAGGTAGTGGGCGGCTTTTTCCACGATGGCGTTGTGCATGGGAACCTCCGGTCCTCGGTGGGAGGACGTCTTGGGCGCAGGGGCCGGAAAGAGAATGGGCGGGCGGCGCGGTGACGCTCGGTTCCCCGAAGGGGACGCGGTTCCCCGAAGGGGACGCTCCGCCAGAAGCACTGGGCAGAATGGATCCGATTATGGCGCTTGTAAAGGGGTTACGGGCGTTTTTTTCGTTTTTTGGAGAGCCTGAGAGCCTTGGCCAGGTCTGCGTCGTAACAGGACGATGAGGCGCGTTTGCCGGCCCCCGTCAGGAAGAACTTCTTCTTGTACATGGCCATGAGGAATTCGAGGTCGTCCTTGATGCCGTTCTTCTGGTACCAGATACTGGCCTGCAGTCGCACGTTGCACATGGTGGAGAAGATCAGTTGGTGTTTCCACAGATCCAGCTCCACGACGCCCTTGGTGGCCGCCTTCTCCTTGAGGAACTGGAAGAGACGATACCGGTCGTCGGCGTCGACCTTGTTGTCATTGACCACTTTGACCAAAAAGGAGAGCTTGTCTCCCGTCTCGGCGGCGTAGGTCTCCTTGACGAGCTTGAGGGCCGTGGTCCGCACCCACTGGTTCTTGTGGGAGAAGTAGCGGATGATGTTCTTGGAGATCAGGGGCTTGGTCTTGAGCGAGGGCTTGAGGAGCAGGGCCTTGTTCAGGGACGCCAGGGACTTGGCGAAGTTGCCGCGCCGGTAATAGGACATGGCCAGGAGGTTGTGCAGCTCGCCGTCGGTGGGGAACCAGGCGCTCCAGTCGCGGATCTTCTTGATGAAGAGGTCGAGCTCGTCGGTCTTGGTGAGGGCGGCCAGCTCGGAGTTGGCGGTCTTCATGCCCTTCTCGACGATGGAGCGGCGCACCATGGCCAGGGTTTTGGAGGCCTTGACGTCCGAGGGGTTCTTCTCGACAGCCAGCTCGGCCAGCTTGATGGCTTCGTCGAACTTGCCCTCCTTGATCAGCGTGAAGAGCACGGAGTCCACCTTCTCGGTGATGGCCATGGCGCTGACCATGGCGTCGGTGGTCGTGGCGGTCTGGGCGGGAGCAGTGTCCCTGTGGCTCTTCTTGAAGGGCAGGAACTGGGGGAAGAAGAAGTAGATGGCCACCGCGGCGAGAACGGCGAGGACCACGAGGACCATGAAAAACTTGCCCAGCGCGGTGAAGAAGAAGTCCTGCACCCGGGAGCTGGGCTGGATGGGGACTGTGGTCTTGAAGGTGGTCACCTGAAGCTGGTTGCCGATGAAGGCCCGCATCTCGTAGGCGGTCTTTGGGCGCTCCTTGGGGTCCTTGGCCAGGGTCTGCAGGATGAGCAGCTCGAGATCCACGGGGATGTTGCTCAGGATGCTCGTGGGCCGCGGCGGCGGCTCGCTGATGTGCTTGTTGATCAGGTCGATGGTGGACTCGCCCTGGAAGGGGAGCCGCCCCGTGACCATCTGGAACAAGATGACGCCGGCGGAGTAGATGTCGGCGGAGTGCGTGACGATGCGTCCCTGGGCCTGCTCTGGGCTGATATAGGAGGGGGTGCCGAAGACCATGCCCATGCGGGTCAGGTTGATCCCCTCGCCCTCGGGCTGGGAGAGCTTGGCGATACCGAAGTCCAGGATCTTGACCACTTCCCGGCCGCCTTCGCTCCGTACTACCATGATGTTGTCTGGTTTGAGGTCGCGGTGGACGATGCCGTTGTCGTGGGCGGCCTGCAGACCATCGAGGATCTGGGCCATGAGGCGGCAGGCCCGCTTCCAGTTGAGGGGGCCCTCGGTGAGGATATCCGAGAGGGAGACACCGTCTGCGTAGTCCATGACCAGATAGAAGGTCCCGTCTTCGGAGCGGCCAAAGTCGAGCACGTTGACGATGTTGGGGCTGTTGAGGCGGGCGGCCGACTCGGCCTCGCGGCGGAAGCGCTCGATCATGTCGAGCTTGGTGCCCAGAATGGGGAGCAGGATCTTCAGGGCCACATCCTTCTTCATCATGATGTGGGTGGCCTTGTAGACCATGCCCATGCCCCCCTCGCCCAGGAGTTTGCCGACCTTGTATTTCCCCTCGAAGATGACGCCCGTCAGGGGTCCCTCGTCGTGGGCGTACTGCCCTCTCAGTTCATCGAAATCATCATAGTCATCATAGTCTTTGCCTTGCGCGCCCTTGCGCAGCGCCATGGTGTTCTCCATGGCGATCTTGCTGGTCGCCTCCTCCTGGGTGAGGGGGACCAGAGAGGGGCGCTTGCGGCCGGAGGAGGAGCCGTCGGGGCGCTGCATGACCGTGGCGATGAGTTCCTCGTCGACGTCTTCTTTCCCGGGGACTTCTATGGGGCCGGAAGAGAGTTCCTCGGTGCGGGTGTCGGAAGTGGATTGGACCGGTGGCTTTAAGGGCGCGCCTCCCGGCTGCGGCTTCTCGGCACTGGAGGAGAGCGCGCCGTCCAGGGGGATGTCGAATTCCGCCCACTGGGACGATGGCACGCGGTCCATCGAACCGGAGTCTTGCTTGTTGTCGCCGTTGACCTTATCGGACATGACGTAGTTCCAATGCCTTTTTACAACCCGGCTCTGCCTGGTGAGACGTCACGGGGTCCATAGACCGCCAGCAGTCGTCTATCGGGTGAGAGGTATTTCCTGGCCACCTTTTTAATATCATCTGCGGTGACAGCTTCAAGGTGTTCTTTGTACTTTCTGTAGGAATCGTGTCCGATACCATACAAATCTCCGAAGAATGCTGCCGCGCAGAGTGCAGAACGCCGCTGAAGGCCGATGGCATGCGTGCCGACCATGTACTGTACAGTGCGTGAGAGCTCTTCCTCGGACACCTGCTCGTGAAGGAGCCTGTCGAGGTGTTCCGAGAGGCCCTGCACGGACCGGTCCGCCTGCTCGGGCCTGGTGACGATATAGGTGGCGAAATACCCCGCCGCCACGCCCTCCAGGGAGAAGGCGCTCACACTGTATGCCAGGGACTGTTTGTCCCTCAGGTCGAGGAAGAGTCTCCCCGACTGCCCGCTCAGCAGGCGGGACAGAACCTCCAGGGGGAACCGGTCTTCATCGTAGATCGTGACACCCGGTACGCCCAGAAGGATGTGATCCTGGCTGATATCGGCTCGTTGATAGGTCGCTTTCGGAGTTGTGCCCCAGGTATCCACGGAGGGGGGGGTCCACGGCGACCTGCTCTGCGGTCTCCTTTTCAGTCCGTAGGATACCTTCTCGTGTAGTGCCTGTCCATCGATATCGCCCACGGCGCAGAAGACGAGCTGTGAGGCAGGGCATCTGTTCTCCAGGTGGGCCAGGAGATCTCCACGGCCCAGGCGGAGAATGGACTCGCGCTCTCCACTGATGTTCATGTTGTAGGGGTGATCCGTCGGGTAGAGGTTCCGCTCGAAGAGCCGCAGGACCTGCGTGGAGTGGCGGTCCTTCTCGGCTTTGAGGGTCTCCAGCAGGCGCTCCCTTCCTTTCTCAAGCTCATCCTCGTCGAAGGCCGGCTGAAAGAGGGTCTCCATGAAGAGGTCGGTGTTCACGGGGAAGGTCTCCGAGAGGGAGTCCAGTCTGAGGCCAAAGCTGTTGCGGCCCGTGAAGCCGAAGAGGGAACCCCCCCGGGACTCGACAAACTCCTGGACCGCGGCACCGTCTCGCCGCAGCGTTCCCCGGGAGAACAGCGAGGAGGCCAGCGGAGCGATGCCGTTGACCTCGGGTGTCTCGGACAGCAGCCCTCCGACCCATCCGCAGCGCATGGAGACGAAGGGCAGGGTGTGGTCCTCGAGGACCAGCAGACGGGCGCCTCCCGGGAGATCGTAGAGGTCGAAGTCACGGTTCGCGGTGCCGATAATGACCTCGGGGGCCTCGGGGACGGCCACGAGGCTCTCCCTCAACACCCCTTCGTCGATCTGGAAATCATCGGGGACGGTCGTGCTCAGGAATCGGGAGCCGATCAGGATCTGCGCCGCACGTTCCTGGAGCGCTTCGCAGGTCACGGCGTCGATAGCGGCGAAGTAGGCCTCCTCGCCCAGGGGGTCCCCGGCGACCTGATGGAAATACCCTCGCTTCTTGGCCAGCCCCTGGACGGTCTCCATGGCCACGACCTCTTCGGAGCGCAGGCTCACCTTGGCCTTCTTGAGCTCGTCGGCCGTGATGGTCCGCAGGCCGCCCAGGAGGGTGACGACCTCTCGGGTGACCTCGGGGATGTTCTCCGGGGTCAGCACGGCGCCGATGGTGAACAGCCCGGCACCCATGGGTGTGAAGGCCCAGCTGTAGGACTCCAGGACAAGCTCTCGCTCATGCTTGAGGACCCGCTGGATCCTTGAACTCTCTCCGTCGCCGAGGATCATGGAGAGCAGGTCCACCTCCGCTGCCGTGCGCATGTCGAAGGTGGGGATGGGGATGGCGATGTTGAGGTAGGCCTCCGTGAAGGGTCCTCTCGCGACGGTCACCGCGGACTGGCCTGGACTGTGCTCGGGGCGGGGGCGGTTGAAGTCCGCAACCCGGCGATCGTCGACGGGATCGGAGAAGGAGGCCTCCAGGGCGTCCCGCACCTTGAGCGCATCAACATCGCCCACCACGAAGAAGGTGACGTTGGCGGGGTGGTACCAGGTGCGGCAGTAGGCGCGGAGATCGTCGGGGGAGAAGGCGTTGACGCTCTCACGGGTCCCGATGATGGGCGGCCCGTAGCAGTACCCGTCGTACGCCGTGCCGAAGAGGTTGTCGGAGGTGATGTGGGAGGGGCTGTTCTCGCTGTGCCGAATCTCCTCGATGATGACCTCCTTCTCCCGCTCCAGCTCCCCGGCGTCGAAGGTGGAATGCTGGAGGACGTCGCACAGGACGTCCACGGCCAGGTCCCACCGGTCCGAGGGGAGGACCATGTGATAGACGGTCTCGTCGAAGGAGGTCCAGGCGTTGAGGCTTCCGCCGGCGCCCTCGATCTCCATGGCTACCTCGCCCACCTCGCGGCGCCCGGTCCCCTTGAAGAGCATGTGCTCGATGACGTGGGAGATCCCCGCCTGGGCCGGAAGGACCTCGTCGGCCGAGCCGACGCCGACCCACGCCTGAACGGCTACCACAGGGTACTGGGGGACCTCGTCCACGAAGAGGGTGAGGCCGTTTTTAAGGGTGAAACGCTGGAGTTGAGCCATGTATGGTCTCCTCGCCGGGGTGTCGTCGGCGGGCCGGGGTTTCCCCAACAGTGCCATCGAGCGATCGGGGGGTCAATCCCTCATTCCTTTTTTCTCCTGACACGTCCCAAAGGGCGTGGTACCGTCGGTCCCATGGGAGACCATCACCTGAGAGTGCTCATCGCGCCGGACTCCTTCAAGGGGACCCTCACACCCCTCGAGGCCGCTCGGGCCATGGCCCTGGGGGTCCAGAGGGCGTGCCCCGCCTGCGTCGTGACGCTCGCTCCCGTCTCCGACGGCGGGGACGGCTTCCTGGAGGTGTTCGCGGCGGGGCGCCCCTTTGAGTTTCACGTGATCCCTTCCGTTGATCCATCGGAGCGGCCCATGAACGCCCGGGTCGGCGTGGATCGTGCCCGAGGTCTTGTCCTCATCGAGTCGGCTTCGGTCCTGGGCTTCCCCTTCCTCCCCGGGGGGGAGGATGTGCTTCGGCGGAATACCCGCGGTCTGGGAATCCTCATCGCGCAGTGCGCCCGTCGTTTTCCCGACCTTCGGATTCACGTGAGCCTCGGTGGAACCATCACCATGGACGGAGGCGTGGGGGCGATCTCCGAGTTGGGGCTTCTGCCCCTTGATGGAGCGGGACACGGGGTGCCCGCCATGCCCGCCGTGATGGAGCGCACTCACCGGTTCGGGGGGAAGGTCCAGGAGAAGGTGACAGGAGTGCTTCTGACCGATGTGGACAATCTCCTCCTGGGGAGCCGGGGCGCTGCAGCGGTCTATGGACCGCAAAAAGGCGCGAACGAAGCCGCGGTGGCCATACTGGAGAACGGATACGCCGCACTCGCTCGTGCCCTTGAGAGGACAACGGGGCGTCCCTTTGCGGACCAGCCCGGGTTCGGCGCCGCCGGAGGCATCGCCGCCACCTTCGCGACGCTCCTCGGGTGGGAGGTTCGATCAGGAACGTCGTTTTTGTTTGAGCAACTGGGCTTCGGCCACCTCGTGGCGAACCATGATGTTGTCCTCACGGGCGAGGGGCGATTCGATACCCAGTCCCTTGAAGGGAAGGCCACGGGACGGGTTGTGGGGATGGCCCTTGGGGCCGGCCGGAGGCTCGGCCTCTTCTGTGGCGGTGCGACCGCCTCCCTGCCCGGAGGAGATCTCGTCATCCTCCCCCCCTGTCCCGCTGGAACGACCCCTAAAAGGAGTGCGGCGCATACATTGTCCGAAAGCGTAACGCGCTATTTCCTCGATCATTTCTGTTGAAAAAAGACAAAGGTCCGCTAAGGTGCCCTGACGCGGTCAATGCCCGGGGGCTGTCGCTTTCGAGCTTACAATTCCCTCCCGTTTCTGCCATACTGATCCCGGTAGCTCACCCCCAGACAGTGACCGCAAGGAAGTTCAAGCTTATGTCGATTCGAAAGGAAGATATCCCGAAGCTCGCCCCGCAGGGTTCCTGGAAACAGATGCCCTCGGACCCCATGGAGCTTTTCCTCCTCTCAAAGGTAGACGCCAGGACCCGGGTTGAGGAGCTGGCGCTGCTGTGTGCCAGATCCCTCAACGACACCATCGCCGTCATTGAACAACTTGTTGCCAAAGGGATCATCGTCTTTCCCGGAAAGGCCGCCCAGGTGTCGGCGTCGAGCACCTCGGGCACAGGTTCAGGAGAGAACTACTGCATCTCCGCCGAGTGGCTTGTTCCCCTCGAACAGTGTGACACCTCGTTTCTGGACAAGCGTCGTGAGCTGCCCCTCGAGCGCGCCCAGGAATTTTTGCGGGTCTACCAGTCCCTGGAGAACCTGAACCCCTTCCAGCTCTTCGATGTCGATGAGACCGCCACGGACAGGGACGTCAAGCGGGCCTATCAGCGGCTCACCCTCAGATATCACCCCGACCGATACTATGGAAAGGATATCGGAGGGTTTCAGAAGATTGTCGAGGTGATCTTCAAGGCCATCTCCGATACCTATGACCTGATCTCCACCCAGGGCAGCCGCGACGGCGTCGTCTCCGCCTATGGCGGTTGGCTTTCCAAACAGAGGCAAAAGGACGAAGAAGCCCAGTCCCCCGTCATCCCCACCCGCAGCGATGTTGAGCGACGGGAGGCCCGGCGGGCCCAGGTGCGGCGTCGCCTCAAGGAGGTCACGGCGGAGATTCCCCAGTTCACCATGGAGGACCTGCAGGACAGCGCGCCGGACTCCGTGGAGCTCTCTCCCGAGGAGCTCCTCGACCGCAAGAAGAGGCACCGCAGGCGGTTCACCCCCCTCACGGTCAAGGACCGGGCCATACGTGGCCATCAGCACCTGGACGATGGGCGTACGGCCATGACTCAGGGGGACTGGGTGACCGCCGCGTCCCATTTCAACATGGCGCTGTCGCTGGAGCCCCAGAAC
This sequence comes from Deltaproteobacteria bacterium, assembly GCA_003249585.1. GTDB lineage: Bacteria > Myxococcota_A > Polyangia > HGW-17 > HGW-17 > SZUA-580. The sequence goes on along the minus strand of QKIM01000622.1, from coordinate 3,382 downwards.
GAAGAGATCAGGAAGCTGCAGGCCGAGGCCGAGATCAAGGCCAATGAAATCCTCTCCACGGGCTATCTCAAGGCAGCCAAGATGGAGAAGGACATGCGCAACTTCCTCAAGGCGGCCAAGCTCTTCTCCCAGGCGGCGGACATCACCAAGAGCTATGAGCAGGCCCTCGAGGCGGCCGCCTGCTTCTCCCGGGTGGAGGAGTTCGCCCGCGCCAAGGAGTGCGCCCTCCTCGCCCAGAAATGGAACCCCTCCTCTCCACGGCCCGTCATCGCCCTGGCGCGCGTGTATATGGGAGCGGGGCTCCCCAATCGCGCCAGGACCGTGCTCAAGGAGGTCCTCGAAAAGTTTCCCGACAACAAGGAAGCTCAGCGCCTCCTGCGCGAGATCAGATAGTCTTCCGCTTTTCGTCACGGCCGCGCGTGTTTACAGTACACAGGTTGCAGGGTTTATGGTACAAATGGCGCTATCACGAACCATCGCCGCGCTGTGACCTGCCGTCACGGGCCGCGGCGTCGAGGAGCGCACCATGGCTGAGAAAGTGATCGGAATCGATCTCGGGACCACCAACTCCTGTGTCGCCATCGTCGAGGACGGCGTCTCGAAGGTCATCCCCAACAAAGGCAGCTACGACACGACCCCATCCATCGTCGCCATAGCCGAGACCGGCCGCCGGCTCGTGGGACACATGGCGAAGCGTCAGGCGATCACCAACGCCTCCAACACCGCCTTCGCCTTCAAGCGGCTCATAGGCCGCAAGTGGGACAGTCCCGAGGTCAAGAACCTCATCACCACCCTGCCCTATGAGATCGTCGAGGGGCCGCAGGGCGATGTGCGCATCATGCTGCGCAACGCCAAATACTCCATCTCTGAGCTCTCCTCCTTCGTCCTCGAGGAGATGAGGCAGGTCGCCGAGGATTACACCGGGGACACCATCACCAAGGCCATCATCACGGTCCCCGCCTACTTCACCGACTCCCAGCGGCAGGCCACCAAGGACGCCGGGAAGATCGCCGGGCTCGATGTCATCCGCATCATCAACGAGCCCACGTCGGCGGCGCTGGCCTATGGGTTCGGCAAGGATATCGAGGCGCGCATCGCCATCTACGATCTTGGCGGCGGCACCTTCGACATCTCCGTCCTCGACATCGGCAACGGCGTCTTCGAGGTCATCACCACGGCCGGCGACTCCCTCCTGGGCGGAGAGGACTTCGACCGCCGGATCATGGACTGGCTGGTCTTCAACTTCGCCAAGGAGAACCACATCGATCTGCGCAAGGACAAGATGGCCCTGCAGCGCCTCAAGGATGTCTCCGAAAAGTCCAAGTGCGAGCTCTCTGCCATCACCAGCACGGAGATCAACCTGCCCTTCATCATCTCCACGGGCAAGTCCGACCCCTTCCACCTGCAGACCGTCCTCTCCCGCGAGAAGCTTGAGCAGCTCACCACGGACCTCGTGGACCGCACCAGCCGCATCTGCGACGAGAGCCTCAAGAAGAGCGGCATCGAGCTCTCCTCCATCGACCAGGTGATCCTCGTGGGTGGCATGACCCGTATGCCCCTGGTCCAGAAGAAGGTCGGCGAGTTCTTCAAGATGGATCCCTCCAAGGGCGTCCACCCCGACGAGGTCGTCGCCCTGGGCGCGGCTATCCAGGGTGACGCGCTCCTTGGGAAGGTGGAAGAGACCGGTGAGCTCCTGCTCCTGGATGTCACGCCCCACTCCCTGGGGATCAAGATGTCGGGGGGATCCTTCTACAAGCTCATCGAGGCCAACACCACCATCCCCACCTCATCCAAGCACATCTTCACCAACGTGCGCGACAACCAGGAGGCGGTCAATATCATCGTCTTCCAGGGAGAACAGGATGTGGCCGACGAGAACGAGCTCCTCGGGGAGTTTACGCTCATGGGGCTGCGCAAGGCGCCCAAGGGAGAGCTGGACATCGAGGTCTCCTTCGACATCGACGCCAACGGCATCGTGAAGGTCACCGCCAAGGACATGGCCACGGGCAAGGAGCAGGCCATCGTCATCTCCGCCACCTCCCAGCTCACCGAGGATGAGATCCAGAAGATTATCGCCCGCAACCGCGCCGGCACCTCGGCCCCCGAGCCCTCCGAGTCCACTCCGGCGCCTACGCCCTATGCGCCGTCGGCTCTCGCCTCCAATTCCGAATCCCGCGATTTCTCCCGAGAAAAAGCGACCCCGGTCAACCAGGCTCCCGTGGCGCCGGTCAAACCCTCGGCGCCGTCGGTGCCTCTCGCCCCCCCCGTTCCCACCAAGCCGGCCGCTCCGTCCATGTCTTCGGCGCCCGGGCCATCCTCGGCGCCTGCGGCACCCATGGCCCCGCAGACCACGGCCCCCTTCGGCAGCGGGTCCCCGCTGAGCAGCCCCTCCATGAAAGGGACCGCCTCCATGGGCAGTGGCTTCAGTGGTGCCGACATGTCCATGTCCATGGGCTTCAGTTCCCGCATGGGGTCCTCGGGCTTCGGATCGGCTTTCGGCGCGCCCCGCAAGCCCGAGCCCGCGGCCCCGACCAAACCGGAGTCCGTTGGGACCGAGACCATCGACCTCAAGTCCAAGGTCGGAAAGCTCCCCGGTGAGGACACTCCGGGGGCGAAACTCGAGGATCTCCTCGGTGAGATCGCCGTGCTCTATCCGAAGGTCGAGGGGCTCATCAAGAATACCCCCTATGGTCCCGAGGCGCTCAAGAAGGCCAGCGCCACCATCGAGAAGGGCAAGGGTGCCTCCGACGCCGACGCCGATGCAATCAACCGCATCAACATGGAGCTCGAGCGGACGCTGAACATGTTCCGCTCCATCATGATGCGCCTCTCCTGACCCTTGCGCACGGCAAAAGGTACCCTACAATATCCCAAGGAGGTGGTCCCCATGTCCCGTCTTTCATCTGTTCTCCTGGCGCTCTTCATGCTCTTCGTGACCCTCACCGCCTGCACCACCGAGCAGGACTACTGTCGCGCCTTCTGTCAGCGTGCGGGAGAATGCGAGAACTGCGGCGGTGTTGTGGACATCGACGGCTGTATCGACGAGTGCAAGGATCTCGACACCGACACCCAGAAGCTCCTGGTGAACTGCTACAAGGGTGACTGCGAGAATATCTTCAACTGCAGCGAGATCATCGGGGAGACCCGTCCCTCTCCGTGCTATTGAATACCTGGCCTCGACGCGCCGTATAGGGTGAGAACCCCGCTGGGTTCCCCTTCGCCCGACCATCCCCATGCGAGGAGATGCAATAAGGTATGTCAACCCTTGAGCACAAAGAAAACGAATCTTTGGGGTCAGACAAGAGGGTAGACTTGTGCGTCTCAAGCATCTCTGCTATCTCTCAATTGAGAGCTGCTAGATCTCGATTTTGGGCATCCACTG
>QKIM01000016.1 GCA_003249585.1 Deltaproteobacteria bacterium | reverse complement strand
TCCAGGGCGAGGTTGAGGACGGACCGGTCGCCGAGGCTGCCGGTCCGCTCCACGTCCCAGCGGCCCTCCTCGTCTCCGTATGGCCCCACTTCTCCGAACCCCACAACAACGACCGTTCGCTTCAAATCCGCAGGGGAGAGGGCTTTTACATCTTCAAGACCCATACCTTTGGCAGGGCGTCGTGCGAAGAGGGGGAGAACCTCGGCGGCATGCCGAGACGGTACCTTCGCAGCCAAAGACGGCGCAAGACCGCCGCGCAGCGCCCGGACCCGTTCGCCCCAGTCGGGGTGCCGGGAGATCCCTCCCGTCATGTCGGCCATGAGGGGTTCGGCACTCTCTGCGGCGCGAGGGCTGGTCAGGAGCGCCACAATGCCGGCGGCCATCTCGCCCACGGCGAAGGTCCTTATGCCGAGCTCCGCTTCGATGAGGGGAGCCAGAAGATCCTGACTCTCCATGAGCCCGGTTCCGCGAACCCAGCCGATGCGAGCCCCGCACAGGGACGTGCAGCGCTCAAGTGAGGGATCGGAGTACCATTAGTTGAGCAGGACCTCCAGCGCGGCCTTGGTCTATCCGTAGACACCGTCTCCGCCCATGTTGCCCAGGTTCGGGCTCAGCGGCAGGACAGCGTGGAGGCGCCTGTCTGCATCTTCGGACTCCAGCAGCAGGGCGGCCTGTCCGATCAACTGCGTGACGCCGACGAGATTCACTCTCAGTGCGAACTCGTGGGCCTCGTCGAGATCCTGAGCCATCCCGTTACGCCCCACCGCCGCGAAGGGAAGCATGGCCAGCCGGGGGCGCTCCACGGTCTCTCGCAGGACGAAACGCAAAAAGTCCGGAGTGGTCTCGTAGGCCCCCTGGGAAAAGGGGACGATGACGAGCCGGGCATCGGGAGCAGCCCACTCACGGTAGAGAGCGGCGGCATGCTGTGCACGCTCGTCATTGAGTCTGGAGACCCCCATGACCACAAGGGCGCCCCGGGCCAGGAGCAGTTGGACGCACGCCTCGGCGATGGAGTTCGGCCCTCCGCCGGTGACAACCACGGCCAGATCCCGAAGATCCGCATTCCTTCCCGCCGAGAGCGTCACAGGCTTGTCGCCGCGGAAGGTCGCCAGTCTATACTCGGGGATCCCAGGCTGCCAGCTCCTTGTGCTCAATTCCCTCCAGCGAGCGAGTCTGCCGAGCTGTATCGCGGACAGCCCTTGGCCCGAGAAGAAGTGTGCCCCGGGACCTTCGAAGGCAGCGGCGCCCCTTCGGCGCATACGCTCCTCCACATCCGCTCCGACAGCGGCACCAGTTCGAATATTCTCCATGACATCATAAAGATCTTCACGAATCCAGTTCTCCACCGAGGTAAACCTCACCGCGAGCTCTTCGGAGAAGGCCGCCGGTTCACGGCGTGGGGAACGTTCCGACTTCGGGGACACAAGGGCGCCGAGATGGACGCCGCGTTCCTCAAGCACCGCCTCTGCCAGCTTCATGAAGATCGAGTCGGGACCGTAGACCCGCTCTTCGATCTGGGCCAGGGCTGCCTCATCCACCATCTGTCCGGAACCATCGCCACTCTGTCGCAGCGCGGGGACGCCCGTAAGTCCGCGGCCCATCATGACCATCTGCACCAGCCGTTCCTGACCGGCATTGCGGTTTTCACAGGGCAGCGCGAACGGGTTGGGGGATCCCGTGAGCCTCGAGTTTCCCGTGTGGGAGAAGGGCGCCAAGGCGGCCACGGCGCTGACCGCCGCCTGACCATCCAGATCCAGACTGGCCGATAGCGCGTCGGACAGTTCCTTGGACTGCCCGTATCCCAGCACCTCGGCGAGCTTTTCCATGCCGCCCGCGAGGACAGGGCCCGGCAACCGGTACTGGGCGCCGGCCTGCTCACGGATCCGTGTCACCAGCTCGGCCACAGCCAGATCTGCCAGCCCCTCGGTCTTGGACAGCCCGAATTCCTTCTTCACCTCTGCCAGCATCTGATTGCGCCGGGCGCTGTTGCCCTGCAAAAGCTGCTCCATGGTCGCCTCACGGGCGATCTCTTCGGGCCAGGCCCCTGCAAGGGTCGCCATCAGGGTCGGGACCGCCAATTCAAAGGGGTCTACTGCCGATACGCGCGCACCCGATAAAGCCACCGTCGGGGCAGGCGCGGTGGAGACCTGGGGTACAGGCTCCGCCGCGGTTGGAGTCGCATCCTGCGTGGCGACCTCTGTCTCAACGGCCGGCGTCGGGAAGACGAGATATCCGTCCGCGTCATCGGCGCCAAGGATGGTCTGACGGTCATTCTCCAGATGAAGCACCCTGAGGGAGGATCCTGGGAACCGCCTCAGGGTCTGGAAGAAGAGGTTGGAGAGCGTCGGCTGATGTGCCGGACCGACCTCGACCGCATGTTCCCATCCACGCTCGATGAGTCCTTCCTGGATCCGGATCCACTGGACCGGGGAGGCGAACTGGTAAGCCAGCAGCTCAATGAGCAGCTCCCGGGCCATACGTGCCGCAGGCTTCTGTGCTTCGAGATCGTGGATGAGGCGCTCGACCCTGGGAGACCCGGTAAGATCGAGGACCTCTTGCATGTATTCGGCCGTCAGGCTGAAAGCGCTCCCGGTGAGGTTGGGCCAGTAGCGGCCCTCCAGGGCAGATGGCTCCACTTCCTGCGGGAAGACCGCCTCGAGGGTCTTTCGAAACGCGGCCACGCCATCGCGCAGCAGGGAGGAGTGGAAGGGGACATCGATGCCGGGCACCTCCACGTAGGGAGCCTTGCCGCGGATACCACTCCCGAGGGCGGCCTTGAGCGCCTGAAGCCCTCTGATGTACCCGGTGACGGCGTACTGGATGCCCCGACAGTTGTGGTTCACGATCTCAATGTGGTGCCCGGGTTTCGCCGCGATGGCGTCCACCATGGAGAACATCTCCTGTTCCGAAAGTCCGGCGTGATTGGGCCGGATGACTCCCATGCGGAAATCCGAGCGTCCTCTCTCGTCGCGGGGTACAAAGTTCTGCATGGTGAGCCCGCGGTGGTAGACCGTCCGGACGACGCTGGGCAGACTCAGGATACCGCCGATGGCCGAGAGCGCCGAGTATTCGCCCAGACTGTGCCCCGAGAAAGCGCCCTCGGAGACAAAGGCACCGGACTCCTTGAGCTCGGCCACCTGGGCGCACGCGAGGACGACCAGCGCCACCTGGGTGAACTGGGTCAGGTTGAGAACTCCCTGGGCATGGGTCCATCGCTCATCGCGCACCTCGATGGCCGTCGGGTTCTTCGAGACCACATCCAGCAGCGAAAAACCAAGGGCGTCCCGCGTATAGGCATCAGCTTCGTCCCAGACCTGCCGTGCGGCCTCGGAGCGCTTGTACCCCTCGAGGTGCATCCCCTTCTTCTGTACCCCCTGACCGGGACACACGTAGACGGTTTTGGCGGCGCTCGCGACCACGTCCATGCGGACCTTGGGCTCGCCGTCCTTTCCTGTCACGGAGAGGCCGAGGAGATGGTTCCCCTCTGCCCGGCCATGACGCACGACGCTCATCTCCAGGGTCTCCCCGGGCAGCACGGGAGCAAGGAAGGTGGACTCGATCTCCCGGATCTCCCGGAGGGGCAGGGCGGCGTTGAAGCAGCGCTCCAGGGTGGAGACGGCCGCCGCCTGACTCCACAGTCCGTGGATGATGATCCCGTCGAGCCCCACGAGCCGGGCAAATCCCCGGTCAAGATGAATGGGGTTGTAGTCTCCTCCGGTCAGGGAGAATCCCTCAGAGGTCGAGGGTGCCGTGAGGGGGATGGCCCCGGCGAGACGCTCCCGCTCGAAGGGCATGCGCTCCGGGGAGCGGGCCGAGTGGGGCAGTGGCCGCGGTCTCAGGCCATCGCCCGGATTCTTCGGGATGAACTCCCCGTCACACTCGACAGTCGCCTCTCCCAGGGCGTCCTCGAGGGTCCACCGTGTCGCCGTGGAGGTCTTGGACGAGAGCCGCCCCAGGACCCCGTCACCTTCGGGCTCCTTGCCGGGAGCAAGGAAAACCCGGGAGCTGTAATGGAGCATTCCCAGGGGGGGCAGGCCGAGGGCCGCGACCATCTCTCCGAGGCTGCGGGAGGCGAACCAGGGCAAAAAGGGGCGGGTCCGATATCGGGCCGGGCGCCGCACCATCTGGCCATAGCGCCGGGGATCCGTGGGCGTCGTGAAGATGTGATCCTTATATAGCGCCAGGATGGCCTGCTCCAGTCGTTCCCCGTCGAATTGCGCAAGCTCGATCCCCTCCTCGACGCGAAAGG
>QKIM01000493.1 GCA_003249585.1 Deltaproteobacteria bacterium | reverse complement strand
AGCGTGACGTCGGCGGCGACGAGACGGCTTCTGCGGCTCAACAGCTGCCGCAGCACCGGAAGCGGCGGGGATTCGTCCGAGAGCAGATGGACCGCGCCCCCTCCCGCCGGAAGGGACTCCAGGAGCTTGCGATCGGCTCGCATTCCCAGACCGATGACCGAGACCATGTCCCCTCGCGCACCCAGCAGCGCCGCGCGCCGCTGCATCCGTGCGCGTGTGAGCGCTGTTGACGCCAGCGCCGGGAGGGTCGAACCGAAATCTGTGATGATGATCAGATGCCGCCGAAGATCGTCCGGGCCAAAGGAGAGCAGCTGGCTCAGCCGCTCTGCCAGGAGCTCCGCTGGGGGAGGAGTGATCGCCGCCGTGAGGAGGTCTTCATTGAGGTCCGGATCACTGTCGTCTTTTCCGGGAGCACAGAGACCCTTGATGGTCAATCCCTTCGGCCCTGTGGCCGCGAGCTGGAGCGGTAGTTGGGACGAGGCGCACAGCGTGCGCAGCGCAGAAGGGAGCGCCGAGACGAAGGCCAGGTCGGGATCCGAGAAGAGGGGGAGGATCACGGTCACGTCGTGGGGGGGCGCCTCAAGAGGTCCCTCGGGCCGCAGCGAGAGGCTCACGAGACGGGAGTGGTCGTTGGCGATCAGATCCAGAACCCGTGCGGGGGTCACGTCGAGGCACACTCCACGCACACACCGGGAGACGGTGCCGCGCTTCGGAAGAAAGGGACGGAGAATCTCCGTGCCGAGGGTCGCGGGCCCCGGGAGTTTGTCCCGGGAGATGATGTCGCCGTAGATCCCCCTGCGGACCACGGGAGAGCGGACGCTCGACGGGGGCGGGATCAGAGTGGAGCTCATGGTGCCACTCCGTGGGTCATCGGCGGAGTCAGCGGGGAACCAGCGCATGAGGGCATCCCCACAGCCGGTCATCAAAAGCGCGAAGGCGAGGAGGGTGATGGTACGCATGGGTCTGTCCTTTCCGTAATAGCACCGGATGGTGCAATAATCGGTCCAGCGACCAGCCAGAGGACTAACAATTGTAGGAATGGATAAACAGGAGTGATAACAACGGAAATCTGTTATCACGCAAAAAAACCATGTGAACTGGACTTCACAATTGACGAGAAGGATCTGTGACCATTCACCGGATGCACCGCCACCCTCCTCAGGCGAGGCGGCGCCGGAGGACGAAGGCCGCGAGGAGGAAGATGGAGATGCCCATCCCTGCCAGGGCCACAAACTGCGCCGAGAGCTCCGTCAAACTTCCGTTCTTGAGCAATACGCTGCGCAAAATCTCCACAAAGTGGCGCACGGGAGTGAGGGCCGAGAGCGGCTGGAGCCAGCCGGGCATGTTCTCCACCGGGGTCATGAACCCCGAGAGGAGGATGGACGGCATCATGATGAGCATGCCGACCATGAAGGCCTGCTGCTGAGTCCTGGCCAGGACGCTGACGAAGAGTCCCAGGCCGAGGGTCGTCAGCATGTACACCCCCCCGGCGAGGAAGATGAGGAGCAGAGAACCTCGGATCGGGACATCGAAGACCCAGGCGCCCAGCGCCACCACCAGGCCAAGATCGATCAGCCCGATGAGCCCGTAAGGTAATGTCTTCCCGAGGATCAGGATCTCCGGTCGTACAGGCGTGACCATGACCTGCTCCAGCGTCCCCATCTCCTTTTCCCGGGCCAGCCCCATGGCGGTGGTGATCATGGTGATGACCAGGAGCAAGGTTGCGGCGATTCCGGGGACGAAGTAGACTTGGCTGTTGAGGGTGGGGTTGTACATGATCCGCGGCTCGACGCGAACCCGAGGGACAGGGATCATCGTCCCCCGGGCCATGGAAAGCCGGGTGAGTTGAGCTTCCGCCTGGGCCAGTGCCATTTGCATGGCGTAGGCCACGACGGCGTTCTGGGCCACGATGGCACGATTGGAGTCCCCCCCGTCCACCAACGCCTGGAGGCTGACCTTCCGCCCCTGTGCCAGTCGTCGGGAAAATCCCCTGGGGATGATGATGGTTATGGGGACTTTCCCCTGTTCGACGAGACGCTCGGCATCCCGGCCGCTGTCCACGGTTCCCTTCAGATCGAAGGCATCACCCGCCATGAGCCCGGCGGTGAACTGCCGGCTGGCGGGAGAATGATCCTGATCCGCCACCACGGTGGGGACGTGCTCGACCTCCAGATTCACGGCAAAACCCAGCACCAGGAGCTGAAGCATAGGTGCCACGACGAGCAGCGCCACCATGCGCTTGTCTCTGAAGGTCTGACGATATTCCTTGACGATGATGGCTCGCAGTGCGCTCCACACGGGGCACCTCCTCTCAGGCCAGCGTGCGCTTGAACCGTGAGGTCGCCAGCGCGAGCAGGAGCAGGAAAAAACCGAACAGGGCCAGCACGTCGGGCCAGATGATGGCCAGCCCGTTCCCCCTGAGCAGCACAGCCCGGAGTGCCCTGACGAAATACTGGGCAGGAAGAACTCTCGACAGCCCCCTGAGCACCCAGGGCATGTTCTCCAGGGGAAAGATGAAGCCCGACAGAAGGAGGGCCGGGAGGAAGGTCGAGATGACCGCCACCTGGGAGGCCACCATCTGATTTCGGGTCACGACGCTGATCAAAAGGCCCTGCATGAGCATGGCCAGCAGAAACACCGAGGAGACGGCGAAGAGCAGCGGGAGACTGCCGCGGACAGGTACGTCGAAGAGCCAGACCCCGAGGGTCAGGACCAGGAGCACCTGGACGAGGCCAATGAGGAAGTAGGGGGCCAGTTTGCCCAGAATCACCTCGAGCCTGCTCACGGGGGTGACAAAGAGCTGCTCCATGGAGCCCCGCTCGTATTCCCGGGCCAGGGTCAGCGCCGTGAGCATGACGGCGACCATGACCAGGATGATCACCATGAGCCCCGGCACCAGAAACACGCTGCTGCGAAGACCGGGGTTGAAGAAGGTCCTGACCCGGATCTCCATGGGCAGCTCCAGAGTGCCCACCCTGGCCTCCATGAACTGCCGTGAGACGGCCAGGGAGACGGCGTTGGCATATCCCAGCGCGATGGAGGCGGTGGTGTTGTCGGCCCCATCGAGGAGGAGCTGGGCGCTGGCTTCCCCGCCCCTGCGCAGATCCCGGGCGAATCCGGAGGGGATCACGATGGCAACCTTGGCCGTAGAGGAGCGGAAGAGGGTCTCCACCTGTGCGGGATTCTCCCGGCGGGCGACGATGCGAAAGGTGTCGGAGGCTGTGAACTTTCGCACCAGCTCCCTGGACTGGGCCGTGTGATCCTGGTCCACCACCACCAGGGGAATGCGCTCAATGTCGAAGGTCACGGCGAACCCGAAGAGAAAGATGAGGATGACGGGCATGCCCCAGGCGAAGGCCAGGACCTGGGGATCACGCAGGATGTGCATGACCTCCTTGTGTGCCATGGCGAAGGCCCGTACGATCATCCGTCTCATGGGTGGTCCCTCCTGGATGCGTCTTCGTCCTGCACGGTGTCCTGGCGTGCTGGGGCGCTGGTTACAAGCTCCAGGAAGACGTCCTCCAGGGTGACCTCGGCGGGCGCGACCAGGAGTCCGGGGGCTCCCTGATCCGCAAGGAGCTTCGTGAAGTGCTCCGGGGTGGACAGCGCTCCCCCGACGCGCACGTGGAAGGTATTGCCGAAGGGTTTGATGGCCCGGACATCGTCCACCCCCTGCAGCTTTTCCACCAGGGCTCGGGAGGTGATCTCTCCCGATACCTCGTACAGCGTCCCGGGCACATGGGTGGTCTTGAGCCCCTCGGGAGTATCCATGGCGACCAGCTTCCCATCCACCATGAGCCCCACACGACCACAGTATTCCGCTTCGTCCAGGTGGTGCGTGGTCACGAAGATGGTGGTGCCGCGGGCGGACAGCTGCCGGATGAGCTTCCAGAAGGTCCGTCGGCTCACGGGATCCACTCCTGCGGTCGGCTCGTCGAGGTAGAGCACCTTAGGCTCGTGGAGCAGCGCCGAGGCCAGCGCCAGCCGCTGCCGGATTCCTCCGGGCAGCGCGCTGGTCAGTTCGGCACGTCTGGCATCGAGGCCCGCCATCTCCAGGGCAGCGGCGATCCTTCGTTCACGGTGTTTCCCGGACAGACGGTACACTCCGGCATAGAACCGCAGGTTTTCCTCCACGGTCAGATCCAGGTAAAGCGAGAACTTCTGGGACATGTACCCGATCTCCCGCTTGACCCGTTCGGGGTTTCGCGCGACGTTCACGCCGGCGACGGTCACTGCGCCTCCGGTCGGCGT